>CAIWSO010000246.1 GCA_903915315.1 uncultured Spartobacteria bacterium
GCGTAACGCGCTCTGCAGCTTGCTTCGTTTCGCTGGTGTCCCGGGTGCGTGATGGCGGCGATCCCCTGTTGCCTTAGCACGTCAACGCACTTTTCTCCCTCGACCTCTATAACAAACCCACTCGAAGCTGAATCGAGCGAACCGTAGAACGGCCATATCTTTGACCCATCGCCGGCATTCCATCTGCCATTGAAGAAGAATTGTGGCTGAAACTCCTTCTTCTTGTCGCCGGGAAAGTCATAGCGAACTGCCCGCAAATCCTCCTGGTAGGGATAGACCGTCATCTGACACTCTTCCCCGCCTTTCGTCGTAGGCGCCGGGACCGGCGGGGGCAGCGGCTCACAGGCCGGCAGCAGGTCAGTCCTCTCCTGGTGTCGGTTGAATATGGCCCCGCCCCTCTCGTCCCCAGAATCCCCAGTGTAGGCCCAGACTCGCTGAGCATCGTCCGTGACGGTTTCCCCGACCCTGAGGCGCTCGGGCGGGGCGTGGGTCTTGCCCCGGTGGCAAAACAGCATTTCCTCGTCGGCTCTCATTCGGCAGTCGCCGTCTCGTGTGCGCCCGCAGATCGGGCAAGGATTGCGCTTAGACGATGGCAGCCAGCGTTCCATGGTAAAGTTGCAGGGCAGTACGAAATCAACAAGGGGTCGGGCGCGTGGTGGTGCCCGACCCCTTTTTTTTGTGCGCTCCCCCAGGAAGCGATCCCACTATGGCACACGATGCGATGTGACACTTTATGCAACTGGCACAGTGCCATGAGCGTACAATGCTGTAGCATCAAAACAACCGCGAAACCATGGCTGCTGTCAATTGGTCAAGCCTTGAACAGCAGGGGCTTATCACTCCGCCACCCGGCAGGGAGGAGGCAGTAAAAGCCACACTTGAACACATGGCAGCCAAGAAAGCAGCGGCACAAGCGGCCAAACCTAAGAGCAAGTCCAAATGACCGAGCCACAAGAGACCTGGGTGATGCCAACCAAGCCCGAGCAAGTCTGGGTGATGCCACTGCAGCGGGAGGATCTGGTACCACTGCCAGCACTCAGCTTCAGACCGGCTAGGGATCGACGTTTTCTCTCTTTCTACGACCGTCACAAGAAAGTGTTCCCTCCTCCGCAGGAAGAACCGATCATCGAGCACTACGCAACTTTCGAGGACTGTCGCGCTCAAATGCTGATAGTCAAAAGGGGACTGCTTGAGCAACTGCACACTCGCACACGCGAGACCGCGCAGATCATCGAGCACCTCCGCACTATTCCCACCGCTGATTTCCCTGATGTCATTCGAGAAGTACGAGAAGCCGAACAAGGGCAAGAAGAAGCGACCGAAGGCCGGCAAGAAGAAAAAGCCCAGGCCGAACAAGTGAAGACCGATCCCAAACGTCCCTCGCGCCGGAACTGATGTCTCAAAGTAAAGCTCATCCCGAAACACTCCGCGAGCATCATCTTCGTGCTTCGCGCTGGGAAGGTGTTCGCACTGCGTTCTTCACTCGCTGTGGCAGCCCCAAGAAAGCGCTTGAGTGCTCCGTCCTTTCTCGTCATCACTTGAGGGAGGCGCGGCAAGCAGCAGTTGATGCCTTGAAACCGCAGCGCAAGGGCTGATGCCCATTTGCATACTGCTAATCGCCACCAGTTCTGTCGCGCTCTCGTCCATGCTGATTCTTTTCTGCATGGACCTGAGCCGATCGAATCGGGATAGAATCTAGTTAAAACCCTGCACACGATTTCCAATTTCATTCTACCGGAGACTGCCCAAAGTAACATGCAACTCGCAACTAACTTCGAGGTCATCGGGCGACCTGCACCGCAGGGTAGCAAGGTCAACCTGGGCCGTGGCAGGCTTAAGGAATCATCGAAATACCTTGATGCCTGGCGCAATGACGTGCGCAATGCAGCGCTCAAGAGCTTTGGCGAAGCGCTACTGCGTGGGCCTGTGTTCACTAAAATGGTGTTCATGTTTCCGCGCCCCAAGAGCCATTACATCAGCAACAATCCGAGCAGGGGTCTCAAGCCAAACGCGCCGTGCTGGCATACATCCACGCCGGACGTGGATAAGCTACTGCGCTCCACGAATGACGCGCTTACTGGTGCGGTCTGGGTTGATGATTGCTGCGTAGCGGGAGCGCTTGGCACCAAGATCTACACTCCCCTGCAAGGAGGGGCGATCATATCGATCTACTTGCTTGAGGGCGAGGAGATAGATGCTATGGTCAAGCTCTGACCATTCTCTACACTTTCTCATTTCGCCTCGATTCTGACCGCAGCCATGACCAATCCACGCCTCACGTTCGGCGAAATGACCGTTTTCGGGGAGCTTGCCCGAGGCGTCCACCCGGCAGATGAGACCGGCCTGGCGATGGCCCTGGCCCTGGGGCAGCCCGATCCCCCGCACCCACCATGCGCCACCGTGCCGGTGCTGCTTGATGGGCACGAGATCGGGCGGGCCGAGCGGATTGACTTCGTGTGGGGCGGCGGCTTCTATCAGTTCTCCTCCTTGAGCGGGAATACTAAGTTTTCCTGCTCAACCCGCGAGGAGCTGTTGCAAGGGCTCGAAGATCGGCTACAATTATCGAGTTGACCCCAAGAGGCACACCATGCAATCCACCACCCAGCAGCCCGTCGATGCAGGGCAGCTAGCAGCACGCTTGCTGTATCTGACGCAACAAGAGAAGGCCGTCGAAAAGGAAAAGAAAGAGATCAAGCAGCAATGCGAAGATCTCTTTAAGTCAAATGCACTGGCCGCAAAGTCTGACACAAGTTGCGAGTTTAGCGACGGCAGTATCCAAAAGATCCGTCTCGGCCGGCGCGAAACAGGCACCTACTTTAAGGTAGGCGAAGACCACTCGGAAGAGTACAAGGCTGAGTTCGCAAAGCTGCAAGCCAAGTACCTTAAGGCTGGCAAGGCAGAAATGGCGAACAAAGAATGCACTTGGGTCGCGCAGGTGGTGAAATGAACAAAGATCAAAAAATACGCAAACGAAGCGACGATAGAAGAAGCAATTCAAGAAACTCTTGAGGCGGTCAAGTGAGCTTTTTGCTTCGCGACTATCAGCAAGTGCTGGTAGATGGAACGGTTGAGCACATGCTGAAAGGAGGTGCGCCGTGTTTAGTTTCGGTCACCGGCAGTGGTAAGACTGTGATGCTCGCAGAGACAGCACGTCGTTTTCGTGGATGGGGTTACAATGTACTGCTCTTAGCGCATCGTAACGAGATCATTAAGCAGATAGCAGATAGCTGCCACAAGCACTGCAATGAACCTATTGGGTTCTACAGCGCAAAGCGCACTACTGAGTTTCGTGGGATCATGGTCAGCATGGTCCCTACACTCGCACGTCGCCGCGCTGTTCTCTCTTCGTTTAAGGGCTGGGTTGTGCTACTTGATGAAGCGCATCACATACAAGCCAAAAGCTATCAGGAAATCATCAAGGCAATACAACCCGCGTTCTTTGCCGGCGCAACCGCGACCCCCATCACTCCCACGGGCGCCGGCCTAGGTAAGTTCGGGATCACGAAGCTCATCCTCGGGCCGCAACCTAAGCAGCTTATGGACGATGGCTCGCTGTGCTGGTATCGAATGTTCGCGGGTGAGGCGATTGTTGACACGAAAGGTGTTGCGACGAAAGGAGGAGACTACGACTCTAAGCAGATAGAAGAGCGAATCATCGAGGTTGATGGTGACTTCGTGCGCGATCTCATGCGCTTCAACCCTGAGCTTAAGCCGACAATCTCTGTCACAATTAGCATCGATCATGCGCACATACTAGCCGAAGAATACAGGGCAGCCGGCATCAGTGCAGAAGTTATCATTGGGGACACGCCGGAAGGGAAGCGCGAGAGTGCGTTCGAGCGGTTCACGGCCGGCGAGCTGCAAGTCATCGTCTCGGTGGCGCTGATCGATGAAGGTCTCGACCTGCCGGCAGCAACATGCCTGCAACTGATTCGCCCCACAAAATCACTACGTCTCTGGAAGCAGCTGATCGGCAGGGTTTTGCGCACTGACAAAAACAATCCTGACAAGGTAGCGCTTATCATCGATCATGGCAACTGCTGGGAGCATCTGCCATTGCCTCACGAGCCGATTGACTGGACACTGGAAGGGAAGGTCAAGTTTCAACCAGGGAATCTTATGGTTGACGCTAGCAACAACATCGTCGAAGCTCCCCCCAGACCCGCCGGTGCATTTGTTGCTCAGGGAAACAAGCGTGAGCTGAAAGAGCTACCCATCGAAGACATTTACAAGCAGCGGCTGAGGCGAAAGTTTAAGGCGGCCAATAGCAATCTCTTCCTTGTGCGAGAGAAAGGCTACAACCCAATGATCCTGTGGCCGCTTGCGAGCAGTCCCGAGGGGCTGAGCGATCAGCAGAAACGCGAGATCGAGCGACATTTAGGCCTGCCCCTTGGCTACTGCAACGCCGCCATGGCTCGCTAGTGTTACTGATTGTTAAGACATCAGGACACGAGCGTTGCACGCAGCTCCTGAGGGGCCATAATGACATTGTTCAACCAGCCCAAGCAATCAATGAGCAGTATCAACGAAAACAGTCGCAAGGAGCTAGAGTTCATCGAAGGGATGTATAGGGTAATGGGTGCGTTCGTCAGGGCTAACGGCTTCTACCCAGCCCAAACAATCGAGATCACTACAAGCCTAGGTGATAGATACATCACCTATCGCGTTGAGCTTGGCGAGATTAAGACCCAATGATTCTCTCTGACTATCAAATCCGAGCGTGCTGCTACCGAGGCATGGTAACACCATTCGATCCCTCGCTTGTTAATCCCGCAAGCCTTGACGTGAGACTTGGCGACTCTTTACTGATCGAATCAGTAGAAAGCCCTGAGCTTGTCCCCTACCCACTCTGCCGGCACAGCGAAAAGAATCCCTATCTGATGACGCCAGCGCAATTTGCACTGGCTCCCACGATGGAAACCTTTAACCTGCCCAACACGATTGCTGCGCAGTTCATGCTCAAAAGTTCCCGAGCGCGAGAGGGTCTCGAACATCTGATGGCAGGCTACTGCGATCCTGGATGGAATGGCAGCGTGCTTACAATGGAGTTGCACAACTCTCGACAGCTACATTCCATTCCGCTCTGGCCAGGGATGAGGATTGGGCAGATGGTGTTCCATAGAATGGCCGCCGCGCCACAACTCAGCTACCGCGAAACAGGTCGCTACAACGGCGACACCACAGTACAACAAAGCCGAGGTTAATCATGTCTGAATCTTTCACAAAAGAAGACCGCGAGAAAATCTCACGTTTTCTGTCCACAGTCTCACTGTCTGAAGGCGTCGGCGCTGTCAACGCGCCTTGCAGTATTGCCGCGATCAATCTAGCGCTCACTGGCAGCCTGAACGATGAACGCCCCCCGTGCATGAGCCCTGTGATCCATCGCTTCATCATGGAAGTGCAGGACGCAGCGGGGCCTGAAATGCGCAATTCCCGCGAGTGGCGGGCACTGCTCCCCTGGGCGGCCGGCAGTCTGGACGAGGACGAGATCGAGCAAGAGCGGCTCTTAATGATCCGCGACTGGATGTGGGATGTGGTTCTGCCGAAGCACGAGCCGGCCGAGGATCTCACGGATGCCTGGGCGACGATGCTGCAGGGGCGCAGCCAGGACGCCGCTGCAGCGTTCCTGACGTTCATGCGCGAGCGGGAGCACGAAGATGTCGATAGCTATTCTGTGGCCTCTGATGCGGAAAGCGCTTATGACTGGAGGCGTGTCAACCTGGTTCTTGCCTCCTCAGCTCTTGATTGCATTCTATCGGCGGCTGAGCATGTCGCCGGTTCCTTGTCGCGTGACACAGACTGCGAGCAATTCAGGTTTTCCCATGGCGCCGCCTGGCGCAGCTTCGAGCCCGCCGCTCTCCTTCGCCGGCTGATCGAACACCCGAACGGCTTGCCGGCGGGATGGGACAGCTAGGCATCAAACCCTAATCAACACTCGCCCGGTACTGCCGGATCACGCTATGGATCAGCAAACACTCGCCAAAGTCAGCCTCTACAACCTGCAAAAGCAGGTTGCCATGATTGGCACAAGGACGATCACAGTTGGCGGCGAAACAGTGCTATGCGCTTCCGCCGTAGTTCGTAATGACGCGCAAGGCACTTCTTGTTCTGTTGACGTGCCAATACATTCCCGCATCACTGAACTGCCAAACGGTAGATCAGAGCGAGAATACTACGCGTTCCATCCCGATCTTCTTGATGTTATCAACGGAGGGAAGGATCTCCTGGCTCAAGAGAAAGAGCGCTATCTGTTCCTTGAGCGCAAGATGAAAGTCATCTGCCAGGAAAACATGAGC
>CAIWSO010000247.1 GCA_903915315.1 uncultured Spartobacteria bacterium
GGGCCGGTTTCCACGTTTCTGGAGAACCCTTCGGAGGATGCGTTGGGCGCGGCGGTTTCCTTGTTGCACTCTGCTGTCGATGGCATGGCCCAGAATGGACAGAAGGGCGCGCGCATCGATTTCAACATCTTTGAATCCATCGGAAACGCCTCTTGGCGCCATGCTCTTCTGGATGCCATTTTTGCTCGCCTGAATGATAAATCCATGTTCGTGCAAATGTTCATTGGTATGAAACGCCAACCCCGAGGATCGTTTCCCCAAAACGATCCGACCCGCATCACGGGGCTTATACCTTTTTTTCAGAACTATCCGGATTGCCGTTTTGAATTGGTGTGCGCCGCGGAGGGCAACGGCTTGGACGTGGTGCAAGCCGCGGTGATGAACCCGAATGTCCACCCCGGCGGACTCTGGTGGTATACATTTAGGCCCTCCATGTATCGGCAAACGATGGAGCAGCGGCTCGAGGCGCTGGCGCCATTGAAATGCCCGATTCTCGCGAGTGATGCGACTTGTATTGAGTGGTGCTATGGGAAAACGATGCTGGTCAAGACGCTTGTCGCGGAATTCCTCGCGGGGAAGGTGAAGCGGGGATGGATTTCGGAGGAATGTGCGATACGAACGGCATCGGCATGGTTGTATGATGCCCCCGCCGCGTATTACGTTTAACGTCTCATTTTTTTAACGTCTCGTTTAACCTCGGCGCCGGGAGCTGCCCGATCAACTAGGAGAGATTGAACTCTACCAGTCTTGCGATACTCACTGGGGGACATGCCTGTTGCCTGCTTGAATTGCCGACTGAAAAAATAGATGTCCGAGTATCCCAACGCTTCCGAGATTTCCTGAATCTGCATGCTCGATCCGTGCAAAAAATTCTGAGCACAAAGGATGCGGTGGCGGATGGCAAAGTCCATGGGGGATTCGCCCGAGATGGCCATAAACCTGCGGCTGAATGTGGAAACCGACATTCTGGCTTCAAGCGCCATTTCCTTCAAGGTGAGGCGTTCTAATGGATGGTTTCTCAACCGCTCCACCATCTGATGGATCAAGAAGTCGGGGTCCTTGGGGGCAGGCATGTGGGCATCCCGCCAAACCTGTGCAAGGATTTGAAAACACAGGCCAGCGCTTTGTTGCATAGCAAGGGCATCATCATATCTCGATGCTTGAATGGCGGCTTGGCAAAGATCCCGAATCCCAAAAAAATTGGATGCCTCGACACCCATCAGCCTCTCAATCTTCTCCTGCAAAATATCTCCCTTCCCATCAATGGGGAGAAATCGGCAAGCGAAGTTCCGAAACGGCTGCAGAGCCACCGATTTTCCGGATATTTTTTGATGTGGTGAAAATATAAAACAACTCCCGGGATGGATTGGGTAGGTCTTGCCTAGCGTGATCATTTCCCCTTGTCCCTCTAGCGCAACCCACAGGTTATAACAATTCGGTATAGGCCTGTTCCAACGCCAATTTTCTGAACTCAAATCCAATGGGCCGAGGACAACTTTTAGTCCTTGGAAGGGGAGAGGGGGGGCGATTTTCGCTCTCATGCTGTGATTATACAAAAAATAATCAGATTGTCTATGCAATTATTTTGTGGAGGTAATGAAATCATGGGATTCTCGAAAGTGTTCGATTGAGACCCGTCGCTCTGCACGTTTGCGGATGCTGTTCAGGAGAAAGTGGAGCGCGCGGGGGGAGCTTTTTGTTGCTCTTGGCCTGATCCGTCATTGTTCTCTATGTGTTTACTCCCGTTTTCTCACCTGGTGTTCATGTCTTCTCTGCTGACTGGGTTGGAGATTTTCAAACACACGCCACTGTGTTATGAAGCCTCTCTAAA
>CAIWSO010000248.1 GCA_903915315.1 uncultured Spartobacteria bacterium
CGCGCGACTTTGGGTCCGATGTTGCGGGAATACATCATCAGTGAGGCCATGCATGCACTGGGAATCCCCACCACACGCAGCCTCGCCGTCGCGACGACCGGCGAGGGAGTCATTCGTGAGACCGAACTGCCGGGGGCGGTTCTCACCAGAGTGGCGGCGAGCCACATCCGCGTGGGAACATTTGAATTTGCGGCAGCGCGGGGTGGGTTGGAGGAACTTCGCGCTCTCGCGGAGCACACGCGGCTGCGCCATTTTCCAGAAACAGCGGACGCCAAAAATCCTGCCCTCGCGCTTCTGGAGGGGGTGATCGAGCGCCAGTCCGCCCTCATCGCCCAGTGGTTGCTAGTCGGCTTCATTCATGGGGTGATGAACACCGACAATATGGCGCTCTCGGGGGAGACGATTGATTACGGCCCGTGTGCATTCATGGACGTCTACGATTCCGCCACGGTCTTCAGCTCGATCGATCGCCAAGGCCGTTACGCCTATGGAAACCAAGCGGCGATCGCGCAGTGGAACCTGACCCGCTTGGCCGAATCCCTGCTGCCACTTCTAGATGCTGATGAAAGCCACGCGGTCGAGTTGGCGCAGGCGGCATTGGGAAAATTTGCTGTCCGCTTTGAGTTCCACTGGCTCGAAGGCATGAGGGCAAAGATCGGATTATTCACTAACGAGGCGGGCGATCTGGAATTGATAAAAATGCTTTTGGAGTGGATGCAGCGAACGCAGGCGGATTACACCAATACGCTTCGCGATCTCGATCCGCGGTGCGTTCCGACAAACGCGGATGCCGACTTCCGCGATTGGCATGCGCAGTGGGTTTCCCGGCTTTCCCTGCAGTCCCAGACCCATGAGGAGGTCGTTCAACTCCTGCGGCGGCACAATCCCGCCATCATCCCTCGCAACCACAAGGTTGAAGAGGTGCTGGAAGCGGCAGTTGAGAGGGGCGACTATGGCCCTCTGAAGCGTTTGCTGGCCGCGATTTCCAAGCCTTACGATGAAACTACCGCCAACGCCGATTTTCGATTGCCGCCTCCGGTTGGGGGTTCGGAATACCGGACGTTTTGCGGAACCTGAAACGCCAATCTAGGCAGGACAAAAAATCCACAGAAGTTCCGTGACGTCGAGGATGAGTTTGAGGCAAAGTCCTTGGCGTTATGAGTGAAACTTGCATCCACAAACACACAGCGGTTGGCGTCATCAACAATTGGGTAGAATGGAACAATGCGGGAGACTTCCGCAAGGTGGCCTCGCTCTACTCCGAGGAGGCCGTCCTCCTGCCGACCTTTTCGCCGCACGTGCTCTCTACCGAAGAGGGGCGATTGAAGTATTTTGAAACTCTCGCTTCCCGCAAGGGTATCCAGGTTTCCCTTCACGAAAAGACACTCAAAATCCGACCGCTCTCCGATTCGATTCAGGTCGCGAGCGGGATTTACCGGTTTTCCTTCGAGATCGACGACGAGCCACTCACGTTCGAAGCCCGTTTCACATGGGTGCTTGATCTTTCCTGCGACCGCCCAGTCAAGCATCACCATTCCTCTCAAGTGCCTCGCACTCTGAGCTGATCGCTCATCTCGGCTCATCCATCGATTTCCGCTTGCATTGGCGGAAGCGTCATCCATTTTTCTCAGCCCATGTCACGCATACCTGTCACGATTCTCACCGGCTTCCTCGGGGCTGGAAAAACCACGCTTCTGAACCGCATTCTCACTGAGCAACACGGGCTCAAAATTGCCGTCATCGAGAATGAATTCGGTGAGGTGGGCATCGACCACGAGCTGGTCATCAATGCCGACGAGGAGCTTTTTGAAATGAACAACGGGTGCATCTGCTGCACCGTTCGCGGCGACCTCATTCGCATCCTCGGCAACCTCATGAAGAGGAAGGATAAATTCGACCACATCCTCATTGAGACCACCGGCCTCGCCGACCCAGGTCCAGTCGTGCAAACGTTTTTCGTGGACGAGCAGATCAAGGAAAAACTCTACGTCAACGGCGTGGTGACCCTCGTGGATGCAAAGCACATCCTGCAACACATCGACGAGAATGACGAAGCCGCCGAGCAGATCGCTTTTGCGGACGTCCTCCTTCTCAATAAATGCGACCTCGTGAGCGAGTCGGATCTTGTTGGCCTTGAAAATCGGATCCGCGACGTGAACGCGCTTGCCGTCATCCACCGCACGACC
>CAIWSO010000249.1 GCA_903915315.1 uncultured Spartobacteria bacterium
AGAAAACCATGGCTAACATGGTCATCACGGCGACAAGTGATAACACAACAATCAAGGCTATCCCTTGTTCGGAAGAGCGAGTTTTTTTTCTCATAAGCAGAGAACAGGATTTGGGTTGAAAGAGGTTGTATGCAGGGAAGTGTCAAGACGCTGCTGGCGGGGGATTTGCTTTTTTCCGGAACCTTGCTCAATTTTGGACTTGAAGTAAGAGATCTCGCCAGTTAAAGTCTTACCCATGATGACGACCAGCAAGTGCCAAGTCACCCTTCCTCTCCAACAGCGCAAAGCCGCAGGGATTCTTCCGCGCCAGGAGGTCGAAACATTTGTGATCGTCCACGCTGGCCGACCAGTCATAGCCATTGCGCCCGCCCGACCCAAAGGCAAGGGCAGCACCATGGCTGCCAAGTGGACAGACTCGCTCAAGGGGCGAGGGTCAACAGACTCCATCTTGCGCGAGGTGAGGGGGCAGGGGTGATAGTCGTCGATTCCTGCGTCTTGCTTGATCTCGCGACGCGCGATCCACTGTGGTTCGAGTGGTCGTTGGAAAAACTCACGCACTTCGGTTCTTTTGATACATTGGTCTACAATCCCGTCATCTACGCTGAGGTCGGTGTGAAGGAAACCGACCGTGCAGCGCTCGACGAACGCTTTTCGGGTTGGCACTTTGAGCCCTTTGACAGGGAAGTTGCCTGGCGCGCCGCTCGTGCGCATGCCGCTTACCGGGCCAAAGGTGGCACTCGTGAGCGTGTTTTGGGCGACTTCTGGATCGGGGCCCAAGCTGCCGCCCGGAATTGGAAGCTCCTCACGCGCAATCCTGCTGACTTTAAAACTTTTCAGCTTGGCTCTCTGCTCGTCCATCCTTGAGTCCCACCCCCTCCGTGTCTTCGTGTCTCCGTGCGAGTCCATTTCTTAGTTGGCTTGCTCCGTGCTCCAGCGGGCAGCGGAGATGGGGACTGAGGTGCGGAAGACGCGGGCGGAGAGTCCTTTGTCGGCGATGTTCGCGCGGAGCTCTTCGAGGTCGGCTTCCATGTTTGAGGGGTTTTGAAAAAGCGCACTCGCTCCGAAGTCCGGCGGCGCGGTGCTCCAAGTGATCCGCCGGGCGGATTGCTCGTCGATGGCGACAACGGCGATATCGACGATTGGCGGAAGTTGGTGGCGAGGGTTGAGTTTCGGGTCGGTTTTCACAATGATGGAATCGTAGGTGAACCCCGGTGCCAGCGCGATACCGGTCGGGTCCTCCATGCTCGAAAGACGCGGCAGCACGACTAAGGCTACGATGTTTTCCGCCAGAACCCGTCGATTGCCTGCTGTAGCCAATGGTGTTGAAAACCAATCTCTTCCAGTGTAAGTCGAATTTCCCGAGGTGTTTTTAAAAACCTGCAACTCGTCACTGGGATCCAAAAACTCCATCAGCCGGAATCTGTTCCGCGCTGGCAGTCCCGCCGTAGCCAGGAAGGCCGGGCGAAACCCTGCATCGGACCCATATTCTACAAAATATCCCCAGGTATTCAGGGCCGCATCCAGTCTTGATGTGCTGTTGCTCGAATATCCCGTCGGCGCTTGAAAAAACAAG
>CAIWSO010000250.1 GCA_903915315.1 uncultured Spartobacteria bacterium
CGAATTTCGTCACCTGTGTTTCGAGCAAGCGCACCGGACTGTAGGCTTTTTTCACATTCCAGAATTCCGGTTTGGGACGGCGCCATTCGTCGATGATGCCCCAGCGGGCGGTGCCGTAGATGTTGGGAAGTTTATCGGCTACGGAAATTTTGGCTTCCCCTTTGCTGAAGCGCCGCACCGCTGCGCGGGGGGCTTTGGCGGTGGGATCGGCCAGAATCGTCATGTCGTCACAGTAATTCCATATCGCAGCACCGACGCTGCCGTTCGAGGAGAAAAGGGATGTCCAAGCCTTATCCAGACTGCGTCCCCAGTAATCACGCGCATTCGTGTCGTGGATCCACAATTCCACGCCGTGCCCGAGCACATGCATCCACTCGTCATACATGTAGGGCATATCCGTCTTCTCGTAGTTTTGGTCCCAAGTCGGGTAGTGCCAGCTTTTGATATCGTGGCTTTTGTTATCCGGATCTTCTTTGACCTGGTAGCTCGCCGTGAGGGCGCGTGAGGAATCGACTTTTCGGACGAAATCGGCAGTGACGGCAAAGTTGCGTCCGAAGACGCTCTCGTTACACATGGACCACATGATGATGGAGGGATGGCTGCCGTAGTTGAGAAGAACCTCGCGTTGTTGATCGATGAAGAGGTGCTCGTATTGCGGATCGTCGTGCATGCCGAACGACTCCTTGCTGGCTTTGCCGCAGTCCAGCACGGCCGACTCGAGGTTCACATAAAGCCCCTTCTCGTCGCACTGATCAACGAAGCCGATGCCCGGAGGGTAGTGCGAGGTGCGGACGAAATTCATGTTCGCCTCCTTGAAAAGATCCACATCGACATTGTCCACCGCAGGCTCGGGCACGAAGCCCTTGAGTGGGTTCACGAGGTGGCGGTTGGCGCCGCGGAGTTTCACGATCTTGCCGTTGACAACTAGGTTGTGTTTGTCGTCGAAACGGATGTCGCGGAAACCGATCCGCTTCGAGTAAACCGCCGTGGGTTGGCCGGGAGCCTTGCTCGTGATCTCGAGACGATACAAGCGAGGATGCTCGGCGTCCCAGGTTTGCGGCGAGGCGACCTCCGCCTTCCAGGTGACCTGCGACTGATCGAGTTTGCAAGCGGGTGCGGCAAGCGGGACTTCTTTGCCTTCGGGATCAAAGAGGCGGAACGAAGCGGTCGCTTTCGGGTCGGGCGTTTCCACCTGGCCGATGACGGTCAGGGTCGCGGTCTTGCGGTCCTTCGAAAACGGTGACGAGACGATGGGAAATTCAAAAAACGACTTGGGCCGCGCTTGCAGCGAGACACTGCGCACCAACCCGCCGATCGCGCGGAGGCGCTTGCCATTGAAAGCGATGTCCTTGCTGAGGTCGGTGATTTCAAGCGCGATCCAAGCCTCCTGCCCGGGAGTCACCACCGAGGTGATGTCGCACTCCCACGGCGTCCAGCCACCTTGATGTTCCGTGATGAATTTTCCATTCACCCAGACCTTCGTGAACTCATGCGCACCCTCGAAGCGAAGGCGGATTTTTTGTTCCGCGAAGTCAGCGGGAATCGTGACCTTCCGCATGTAGGCCATCGGCATGTTCTCCTTGATCGGGTGCCCCTCGCGGAACACATCCCCCGGCACCGGCATGGTCTTCCAACCCTTCGGTTCGGCGAGCTCCTTCCAGAACCCCTCCGAAGCGGGAATCTGAAAATGCCAAGTGCCATCGAGCGAAACATCGGCATCCCCCACCCCGTCGAGTTTCTCGAGCGGAGAGCCGTGCG
>CAIWSO010000251.1 GCA_903915315.1 uncultured Spartobacteria bacterium
GAGGGGTGATTTGGGCCACCACCACATGGGCTTGCGGGCGGGCAGCAACGATCTTTTCTACGATGCCCTTGAGGTTCTCGGCCGCCGGCGGCCTGCCTGCGTCGTTGATTCCGATCATCAGGAGGACGAAGTCGGGTTGGCTTTTTGCAATCCACTGGTCGATGTGTTGCAAAACTTGGGCGGTATTCCATCCCCCATGGCCCTCATGGCGGTCTTGCCCAGAAGCCCTCAAATCCGGCGAAGGCGAGTTTTTTGGAACACCGAACCGCCCATCCCATGGCTCCGGCGAATCCCCGACAAACTGGACTTGGTATCCTGCTTTTTGGAGGCGCTCGAAGAGTCCTTGGCGGTAACCAAATTCAAAAGGCACATCCCAAGTCGGGTTATCCGTGTAACCGGCCGTAATGGAATCACCAACGCAAAGGATGCGCAGGGGTTTGGCGGCGGTGTTTTTCTGCTCCATGCGCTCTTGGAAAATGGCGGGTGCTGGCGAGGCATTTTCTGAGTGAAGCGTTACCGACGGCACGAGAAGCAACGCAGCGAGGGCCAAGAGTCGTGAGGGTTTTCTCATGATGGCGGAAAGTTTCTAATCATGATCGTTGTCGGATTTGCGGGATTCAATTTTAAACGAGATTTTCTTGTCGCCTGAGATTTTCATCCACACCACAAGATCGGTTCCCTCGATGGTTTTGTTGTGGCCGAAGCGGAAGTCTTTTCCAAGAGGGATGGCTTTGCCGTCGATTGAGAGTTTGGCTGAGCGCTTGCCCCAGTTTTTCACAACGAAGGCGGGGTTATGAATCGGCGACTCGTGTGTCGCTTCAAGAGAGAATTCGAGCGGTCCGGCACCGGGGGCTTTCGCAGTGAAAATGTAGGCGCGTTGGGATTTATCGAACCCTTGGCTTTCAAATCCAGAGCCTGCGAGGATTGCCGCCGGGGCGGAATTCCAAGATTTCGCAAGCGGAACGAGGCTTTCGATCGGTTGGTCGGTCATGCCGTAGAGGAACCTCGCCTCGCAGCTTCCGCTGGCGTTGTGGATCACCGGCCTCGAGGAGGATAGCGAAAAATGCGATGGGCGGTCGGAGACGATCACTTTGCGACCGTCGTTGGGAAGCTGGGCCACCGGCCAGTGGTTCCAGCACGGGAACATCGAGTAGTCGCGGCTAGGCGGAATCCCGAAGCCCTCGATCTTCACGCCTGGCTCAAAGATGAGATACGGCTTCCATTGCGAGCGGAAGTTCACGAGCTGGATGTTCGGCTCGGCAGGAATGTGAAAATATCTTTCTGGGCTTTGGGGATCCTTCCATTTCAGCGGCGGGCCGTTTTCCCAGGAATAGGTGTGAGACTCTCCCTTTTCATTGGCGAGTGTGAGCGCCTTGATGTCCACCATGTCCTCGGGGCGGGAACCGGGTTGGTTGAACATAATCGTCTCCTGCCACTGACCTCCGCCATTGTGGTTCTTTGCCACCACATGACGCACGGCCACACCGTCAGGATAGATGGTGAAATACTCATCGGACCAAAGCCCCCAACCAGTCATCGGATCGGGATTGAGGAATTTACCATCGATTCCGACCGAGGCGTAGCGCGCGTGGATGACCACCCGGGCATCATTACTCTCCAGAATCTTCGCCGTTGAAAACTCACACTTCTTGTCGGCCATGTGCTCGTAGCAACCGGTCTTGGCGCTGTTCACCTCGAGGCTTTGGTCGCCGCTCCACAGGCCGTTTTCGCTCACATAGGCAGCGCCGTAGTTCGTGCCACGCCAGAAGACGATTCGGCTGGGCGAGTCGTCGAACCTTACGAGGATGTCGCAATCCTCACCCACGCGCCAGTGACGCTCCCATTCGGGGGCATAGTTCAATCTCGTATAAACCGCGCCAAATTCGCCGGGGCCTTCAGGGCCGGACGGCATTCGGCGGAATTGGAGGGGTTGGGCGGTCTTCGGCTGAACAGACGCAAAAGCCTGCGCAACTTCGTCTGCGGAAAACACGTGATTGTAAATTTTCACTTCGTCAAGAAGCCCGTCGAGGAACATCGGGGAGTTGAACGAGGCGCTGTATTCGCGCTCTGTGCAGATCGGGAAGGTTTTCGTGTGGCTCAGCCCGAGCAACAAATCCACACCCTTCGCCGGCGTGATCAGGCCGGTCGTTTTGATTTCGCCTTCGAGTTTTCCATTGATGAAAATCTTGAGGCCGTTGTTTGGGTCATAACTGCCCGCGAGATGCGCCCACTTGAGCAGCGGGAGTTGGGATTTCGAATTGCACTCGATCCACTTCCCATCCTTCGCGACATGCAGGCCCAAACGGCCCTCGCCGCTGATGCCGAAGAACCAACCCTCCTTGTGGTCGCGCTCCTGATTCACGATCGCCGCCCAATTCCACGGGTATTCCTGCAACGCGATCCATCCCTCGAAGGAAAACGCATCGCCGAGCACCGGGGCCTTATCGGCCAGGCGGGTGAGGCGCGTGGACAGTCCATCGAGCTTCAGGGCATTACCAACGACACCTTCCGCCAGCGTCGGGAAACCCGCGATTGGATCATGAACGCCGGCCGTCGGTTCGTGGACCAACTTCGAGTTGGGGTCGCCGCCGAGGAGTTGCTCGAATGACCAAACCGCCGCCGGCTTTTGCGGAGGCGGCGCAGTCTGGGCCAAGGCCAAAGGAAGGAGCGCTCCCAAAGAGAGAAGAAGGAGCGAGATTGATGTGTTTTTCATAATGTCAGTGATTTTGGAGATGGGTAACGAATCGCTCAATGATTTTGGGTGATCTGCAAGGTCACCGGACCAAGGAGGCCGGATGGAACGAGGGTCTGGCTCTCGGGTTTTTCGTATTGGGTGATGTTCGTCCGAGTGCGGCGCTGCTCCGTCGGGAGCTTCGCATC
The DNA here is from genome assembly GCA_903915315.1 of uncultured Spartobacteria bacterium. Classification (GTDB taxonomy): domain Bacteria; phylum Verrucomicrobiota; class Verrucomicrobiia; order Chthoniobacterales; family Terrimicrobiaceae; genus UBA967. The sequence goes on from CAIWSO010000251.1 coordinate 2,881, forward strand.
GCCGATCAGGCGGTTTGGCCAACTGTTGACGACTTCGATCTCCAATTCGTTATCGCCGGACTTAAGCGCGTCGGTGATGTCCACCCGGCGCGGATTGCACCAGACGACGCCGAGGTCTTTGCCGTTGAGCGTCACCTTGGCCGAATGCCCGACCATTCCAAGGGCGAGATGGAAACTCCCGCCATTGCTGAACACTGAAGGCTGAACACTGAAAACTTTAATGTATTTGGCCGTCCCGCTGAAGTGCTTCAC
>CAIWSO010000252.1 GCA_903915315.1 uncultured Spartobacteria bacterium
CTAGCTTGTCTTGCCGTTCTCAAAGAAAAATACCCAGCCCTCGAGTTTCATGCCACGGCTGGGCTTTCGCTGGGGGAATTCACCGCTCATGCCGCGGCTGGGACTTTTGATTTTGAGACGGGTCTTCGTCTTGTGGACAAGCGTGCAAGGGCTATGCAGGCGGCTTGCGAGTCTTCTCAGGGTGGTATGGCGGCGATTATTGGAGGGGAAGAGGATCGGGTGCGCGAGCTCGCAGCCGCGACCGATGTGGATGTGGCCAATATCAATGCTCCCGGGCAGATTGTGCTTTCGGGAGAGTCGGCCAAAATTGTGATGGCGGTCTCGTTGGCCAAGGACTATAGCGCCCGTAAAGCTGTCGAGTTGACCGTGGCAGGAGCCTTTCACTCACGCCTTATGGAGCCTGCCTACCAATCGCTTTCTATCGCTCTTGCTGAAACTCAGGTGGACTCGCCCCGTGTCCCTGTCGTTTGCAATGTCGATGCTGTTGCAGTTCACGACGCAGAGACGATTCGTCGCACTTTGGCCGATCAGGTCACAGGCAGCGTGTGCTGGTCGCAGAGCATAGAGTATCTCATCGATCAGTTGCACATTTCGCGGTTTTTGGAACTTGGACCTGGAGGAGTTTTAGCTGGGTTGGTGGGGCGCATTCGTAAAGGAACCCCCATTGGGTCGATGTCCAACGTGGCCACGCTCGATCAGGCTCTGACTTTCCTTTCAGAGGAATAAGGACGTTGCTTTTTTAGGGTTTCGACTCAACGGGTGCGACGTCGGTCTTTGTCGTGCTGGCTGTTTTGCCCAATCCGCTGAAATCTATCAAATCCGAGATGATGCGGACCGCCTCGTTGCGAATGGGGTCTGGTTCGGGTGTTTTTTGGTCCGCTTTTTTCCCGTCTTCTGTTTCGTCAGAGTCCTCATCGTCGTATTTTTTGTCACGGTTGCGCTCGTAGGCAACGACCTCTAAATCTTCACGATTGTTCTTCACGTCATCCAGTGTGACTTGCCAGACCTTGGCATTGATAATCGGTCCGCGTGCGAGACGCTCGACTTTGCGAGATTCCTTGCGCGCTTTTTCATCAGCGATTTCCTGACGACGAATTATCTCATTGGTGCTGATGGAATTTTTTTCAATCCGTTCACGGAGGCGTCGCATATCTTCGTTCACGTAGGTGAATTCAGGGTCTTCGCTGATGCGGGACTGGGAGCGGTTGCGCATTTCCTCAAGAAATAAATTGGCGCCATTTGTCATGTTGGCAAGGATCACCGGAGCCACCTCGTCGTAGGGAAGGCGATTCTTGAGCGAGTCTTCGCCGATCTCAGGATTGTCTGTGCGGGAGGGGAGGACGATGTCGGATTTCACCCCCTGCGATTGCGTTGAGCCGCCGCGAATGCGGTAAAACTTTTGAATCGTCAGCTTGAGTGCGCCAGCTTGCGGGCGTTCCGTATTGAAAAAGGGAAGCGCGGCTACGGATTTGTCGAGTTCAACGACGGTTTGCACAGTGCCTTTGCCGAAGCTTTGCTCGTCACCGACGATGACGGCGCGACCATAATCCTGCAGTGCTGCCGCAAAAATCTCGCTAGCCGAAGCGCTCAGGCGGTTCATCAGGACGATCATCGGACCGCTATAGGAAACTTCGGGATTTCTATCGCTGCTGACGGTGATTTTGCCGCTCGGATCCTTGGACTGAACGACGGGGCCCTTGGGGATGAAAAGTCCGGTTAGGTTGATGGCTTCTTCTAGGGAGCCGCCTCCATCCCTGCGTAGATCCATCACGAGGCCTTCAATGCCTTCTTTTTTGAGGCGTTCCAATAGGGCATCGACATCTGCTGTCGTGCTCTTGGGGATGCCATCGCCGCTCATGTTGGAGTAAAATGTGGGGAGGGTAATCCAGCCAACGCGGGAAATCTTGCCATCGGGGGCAGTGACGTCGAGAACTTCGGCTTTCGCCTCCTGGTCCTTGAGTTTCACTTCCTCGCGAGTGATTTCCACGATGGAACGCTTCGAGGGATCATCGGCATCGGAGGGGATGACCTGCAATCGAACAAGAGAGCCTTTTTTGCCACGAATTTTTTCGACCACCTTGTCGAGTTTCATATCCACGACATCCACGAATTCTTCTTCTCCCTGCGCGACAGCGACGATGCGATCGCTCACTTTGAGTCGAGCATCCTTGTCTGCCGGTCCACCGGGGACGATCTCGCGGATTTTGACATATCCGTCCTCCGAGGTAAGCACCGCGCCGATTCCGATGAGGGATAGCTTCATCGAGATCTGGAAATTTTCCATATCACTTGGGCTCAGGTAGTCGGAGTGCGGGTCATAGCTTTGAGCCAGCGAGTTGAGGAAAACCTTGAGCACATCGTCACCCTCCATCTCACGGACATTTCGAAGGGCCTGGTCGTAGCGGCGAATGACGGTTTCTTTCGGCGGGCGGAGTTGGAATTCATTCAAGTGTTCTTGAAGAAGTTCGGCTTCGACTCGCGATGCCCATATTTTATCGGCTTCCGCAAGGTCTTTAGGCCATGGGGACTTCTGGCGGTTCAACTCTACATTTTTGTCCCCTTTGAAATCGTAATTTTTCTCCGCCAGCTTTTTGTTGCTCTCGACGCGGCTCTCGACGCGCATTTTGAAGCGAGTGAAGATCTCGTGAGGAGGTTCCATATTTCCCCGCAAAATAGATTGGTCCAGCGTGGCGGCGTATTTATTGGTGAATTCCTCCACGTCTTCTTGTGTGAAGTAGAGTTTGTTGTAGTCCAGTTGCTCGAGATAGGTATTAAGCAACTTGGCCGACATTTCTTTGTCGAGGGGTTGGCGGGTGTAGTGGGCCTGTTGAAGCCAATTTGCAACGGCGAGAGCCACCTGTCCCTGATCGGCCGGGTCTGACTTTTTGGCTGCGCGAAGGGGCAAAGTGAATGTGGCCATCGCGAGGAGAAGCGCCACGACGGCAGATTTTGTTATTTTCGGCATGGTATTAAATAGGACTTTGCAGAGAATCTGAGAAAAATCAAACTCCCACACCCATCTTTTTTTGACTATTATGACATCGATCCAGTTTCAAGTTTTCACAGGGGGTGCTCTGGCGACCAACGCTTATTTCCTCGAAACGCCATCCGGCAACATTCTTTTCGATGCGCCTCAAGGGGCTGATGACCATTTCGCTCCTCAAAAAATCGATTGGCTCGTTCTCACCCATGGTCACTTTGATCATGTGATGGATGCCGGTAAAATCCAAGCTAGGCATGGGTGCAAGGTCGTCTGTCATCCAGATACGATTCCCATGATTACGGATGGGGGCTTTTTCCAGCGTCATGGGTTTGACATTCAATACGACCCGGTGACTCCCGATATCCTCCTCGAAGAAGGCGAGACAACGGCGCTGGCCGGTCAGCGCATTATCGCCCTTCATGTGCCCGGACA
>CAIWSO010000253.1 GCA_903915315.1 uncultured Spartobacteria bacterium
GAACCAGCACAGGGTTGATGCCTACAGCCTCAAGAAAGACGACATCGCGGAGAAATTTATCGACAATCTGATCATCTTCCATGGCCGCGCCGCCATACTTAATAACGAAAGTCTGGCCACGGTATTGTTGGATGTAGGGAAGAGCTTCAATGAGGGCCTCTGAGCGGGCTTCGGGAGACATATTCATTTTTATTCACCAAGATTCAGTCGGACGTATTCTTCAGTCAAATCCGTTGTCCAAACATAATACGAAGCCTTACCCACATTCAAATCGACTCGGACTTTGAATGCTTTTTTTGCGGCGATCGCGCGGAGTTTCGGGAAAGGCGTGGTTGCGGCAACTCCATTTTTGACGGCGGCCAGATTGTCGTAGTAGATGTCGGTTTTCGACTCTTTCATCTTAATGCCGGAATAGCCCACAGCATCGAGAATGCGGCCCCAGTTTGGATCGCCACCAGCCCACGCGCATTTGACCAGTGTGGAATTCGCAATGGCCTCGGCGGCGGTGCGGGCATCCTTTTCTGTAGCAGCGCCAGTGACCTCGACTTCAACAAAGCGGGAAACTCCCTCCCCGTCGCTCACAATCATGCGAGCCAAGGCACGATTCACTTCATCCAAAGCCGCATCAAAAACACTTACAGCGGGAGTCACTCCGCTCAGGCCATTGGCTAGCAAGATGACTGTATCATTCGTGCTCATGTCACCGTCGATGGTGATGCGGTTAAAAGAGTTTGCGACCGAGCGGCGGAGAGATGAGCGAAGAGCGGGTTGCGAGATGGCGGCATCCGTCGTGACGACACAAAGCATGGTCGCCATGTTCGGATCGATCATTCCCGCACCTTTGGCGATTCCTCCAATTCGGAACGTTCCATCGGGTGTTTTGACTTCCACCGCGAATTCCTTCGCGAAGGTGTCACTGGTCATGATGGATGCAGCCGCAGACTTGCTACCTGTGCGCGTCGGATAGAGCGCAGCAATGCCTTTTGTGATGCGATCCATCGGGAGTGGAACCCCTATGCGGCCCGTCGAGCAAATCAGAACCTCGGTGGGCTTGAGGTCTAGGAGGGAAGCCGTAGCAGCAGCCATGGCCTTCGCGTTCTTGAGTCCACTTTGACCGGTACAGGCATTCGCATTTCCGCTATTAAGAATGACGGCGCGATTGCGACCTGCCTTCAAATGTGAGGCGGAAACAAGCACGGGCGCTGCCTTGACGTTGTTCGTGGTGAAGGTCGCGGCGGAATGGGAAGGCGCTTCGGAGAAGACGACGGCGATATCATCACGCGTCACCTCACCGTTTTTGATTCCGCACCCGGTGGCACCAGCAAGAAATCCTTCGGGAGCGCAAACTCCTCCTTTTATTTTTTTAATATCACTCATAGCAAACCAGCCGTTTCGTCGAGCTCGGCCATCAGGTTAAAGTTCTGCACAGCTTGTCCAGCCGCGCCTTTGACGAGATTGTCTTCCGCTGACAACAATACCACTCTTCCGGTGCGGGCATCGAAGCGGCAGGAAATATCGCAGAAATTTGTGCCAGTCACATTTTTGGTATCGGGGAGATTTTTGAGCACACGAACAAATGGCTCGCGAGCGTAGGCCGTCTCAAGCGCAGGCAGGATGGTCTCACCGGAAATGCCTGCGGCAGGCTTGGCAAAAATGGTGGTGTGGATACCTCGTGTCATTGGGGCAAGGTGCGGAGTAAACGAGATCACCACAGGCTTGTTGGCAGCCAGACTCAACTCCTGTTCGATCTCAGAAAGGTGACGATGCTTAGTAAGCCCATACGCGCGCAGGCTTTCATTGCACTCTCCAAAAAGCAAAGAGACATCGGCTTTGCGTCCGGCCCCGCTAACCCCGCTGGC
>CAIWSO010000254.1 GCA_903915315.1 uncultured Spartobacteria bacterium
AGCAAATAAAGCATGAAGATTTTTAAGGTTGTTAATGCAAGTTATTTTTTCTGCACGAGGAGTAACTTGCTCCAAGGCTGGGTAGATTGTAGCAACTAGAATGAGAACAATGCCAATAGCGGCTATCATTTCAAGGAGAGTGAAGGCCTTGTTTCCCAGATTTTTTCTCATGGTGCCAATGAGATGAAATCTATGGCGCTACAGTTGTGTATATATTTACTGATGGTGGTGTTACGGTGCTGGAGGCAAATGCCGAAGCGGTATTCGTAAGCCGAACGCCAGTCACTGTGATATTTTTAGAAGTCTTTGCGAGAACGGGAGTGTTTGCCCCAGTTATTGGGGTAGTACCATTAAATTCGAGTTTTTGAAATGAAGCTTTGCCGGATCCACTGAATTTCTGATTTGGAAAATCGTTAGATGTTTTGCAGACAGCATTGCCATCGCAGTAGGAGCTATCGAAATAATCCACCTGTATTGTTTCAGCAATAGTTCTGAGGGTGTAAGTGTTCTGACCTTGCTCTGGAATGTCGGCTTGGAACTGGATTGCGATCTCTTTTGCGCTTGGATTGAAAATGCCACTAGAGTTACCGAAGTATTGGTCTCCATCACTATAAATCACAGCAGTCCCGCTTGATCCTGTACTTCCCGTGCTAAATTGGAGTGTTCCAACCAAATCTGTGCCACGCAAGACTGCGGAAAAAGTGCCATCGTTTGGGAAGTAAGTGCCGTTGCTAAATGGTCCGCCTGGCTTACCGCCGAAGGCTTGGGCGTCCGTCATCAAGAGTGGGCTAGTTGCTAGAGCGGCCAAGACAGTAAAGCGAGAAAGAATCGTGCGAGAGGAGGATTTCATAGGCAATGTGAATAACGCGAAAAAATGGGGTTGGTGTCAAGCCGAATGTCTACGTGTTTTTGCAAAAAAATAGGAAAGGTGTGAGGTAAACTTTCTTGATGGGGGATTAAGCATCCGATTTTTCGGATTGAAGCAAGTGGAGTAGGAGAGACATGCGGGTCTTGATGTCGAGTTCTTCAAGGAGGGAGCGCTGGGCTTGGGGGGAGGGGTGAATAGCGGCGATCATGTCGGAGAACGTGCTGTCCGAAGAGGGCGCGGAAAGGTGTTTTTTGAGGTAGTGAAGGGCCTCGGTGTTTTCAGCAAAAAAATCTAAGCAGACATCGCGGATTTTTCTGCGGAGGGACGTGAGTGCATCGTCTTCCTCTTCAGATTCGGAGAGGATGGAGAGGGTGGCTTGGGGGTAGGGATCCATGGTGACAGACCCGAATGCGACGCGTCCGATACCTTGCAGGATGAGGTTGGAGGTTCCGTCTTCATTGGTCACGGCCGCACGGATCACGCCGAGGCTCCCGATATCGGCGATCGTTCCATCGTCGGTGGCGTGAGCGATAGCAAACATGCGGTTGCCAGCGAGGGCGAGTTTGCACATGACTCGGTAGCGCTCTTCAAAAATATGCAACGGAAGCATGGCTCCGGGAAAAAGGCAGGTCCATGGCAGAATCATCACGCCTGTGGTATCGGGGAAGTCGCTTTCGGGCCTATCGCTCATACTCAACTATACGCCACAACACAGCTAGCGGTTGTGTTTTTATGCGGTCCGAGGATGCTCGGGAAGCCTCGCCTAGAGGCGGTCGATGAGCTTTTGGTGGATGCCATCGAAGCCGCCGTTGCTGAAGACCACGACAATGTCGCCTTCCTTCGCGAGGGGCTTGAGTTTTTCGATGATGGAATCCGCTGTTGGCTCGTAGAACGCATGTTTACCGGAAGCGGCGATGTCGGCAACGACGCGTTCGGGATTGAGGCGTTCGTTTTCCGGGAGTTGGTCCAGACGCGCGACTTGAGCGATGAACACGCCATCGGCTTCGGCAAAGGCGGTGGGGAGATCGTTTTGAAAAATCGCACGGCGGGTGGTGTTCGAGCGGGGCTCGAAGAGGGCCCAGAGGCGTGCGTTGCCATAGCGTTTGCGGAGGCCCGCGAGCGTTTCACGGATGGCTGTCGGATGGTGTCCGAAATCGTCGATGATCGTGATGCCGCGCACGACTCCGCGAACTTCCTGGCGGCGGCGAATACCTTGGAACGCGGCAAGGGCGGTGCGGATAGCCTCGGTCGGGATGCCGTAGTAGTGAGCAGCAGAGGCGGCCATGGCAGCATTGCGGATATTGAAGTCGCCCGATAGCGGTACAAAAAAAGTTTCGCCGAAAAGCTCGAACGAAGAGCCTTCCGAGCTGTGGACGACATGGCGGATCTGGTTCGCGCAATTCTCCGAGAAGCCGACGCCGACGACAGGAGCGTGGCATTTTGCAGCGACGTCGATGGAGTTGGCATCGTCCCCATTGATGAGCACCATTCCCTCCGAGGGCACGATGTTCAGTAGGCGGCGAAAGCTGGTCTTTATCTCCTCGAGGTTGCTGTAGATATCGGCATGGTCGAACTCGACGTTGTTCACGATCACCAACTCGGGGAGGTAATGAATGAACTTCGAGCGTTTGTCGAAGAAGGCCGTGTCGTATTCATCACCTTCGATAATGAAATGCTTCGAGTCGCGCAGGCAGGCGCCTTGACCGAGATTGGAAGGGATACCGCCGATCAAGTATCCGGGAGCTTCTCCAGCGGATTCAAATATCCAAGCGAGCAGTGAGGTGGTCGTGGTTTTGCCATGCGTGCCGGTGACGACGAGATTATGGCGTCCACGGAGGAAAAACTGCTTCAGCGTTTCGGGCAGCGAGAGGTAGAGGAGCTTGCGATTAAGAACCGCTTCCACGGCGGGATTGCCGCGCGACATCGCGTTGCCGATGACGATGAGGTCCGCGGAGGGGATATCCTCCGGTCTGAACCCCGCTGTGATTTCGACGCCTTTGGATTCTAGGAATGTGGACATCGGGGGGTAGACGTTTTCGTCTTGTCCGGTGACCTTAAATCCGCGATCGCGCATGGCCGCTGCGATGGAGCCCATCGCCGTGCCGCAGATGCCGAGGAAGTGGATGTGTTGCGGGCTTGGGCTCATAGGGATTCTTCGGCGTTACTCCTCATTCCTGCGCGGCGGGCGGTTGCCATTAGTAAACGTCCTTGCGGTACCGTTTTTCTTTTTTGAGGGCGTCGATGTATTCGCGGGCTTCATCCACCGATTTGCCGCCGTTTTGTTCGACGATCGTGTGGAGGGCGGCATCGACATCCTTGGCCATATTTTTGGCATCACCACAAACGTAGAAATAAGCGCCCTTTTCGAGCCACTCGAAGAGTTCCTTGCCATGCTCGATCATGCGATTTTGCACATAGATCTTCTGAGCCTGATCGCGGGAGAAGGCGGTGGTGAACTTTTGAAGGAGTCCGCTCGAAACGGCGGCTTCGAATTCCTGTTGGTAGAGGAAATCGGTGGCGGCGCGTTGCTCGCCGAAGAAAAGCCAGTTTGGCCCCTTGGCGCCTGTGGCTTCGCGCTCCTGAAGGAAGGCGCGGAAGGGAGCGATGCCTGTTCCGGGGCCGACCATGATGACTGGAGCGTCGGTGTTTTCTGGAACACGGAAATGTTTTGCCGAGTGTACAAACACAGGAACCCCGCCGGCGGAGCGCTCGGAAAGGAAGGTTGAGCAAACCCCTTCACGTTGGCGCTGGCTATGCTCCACCTTGTAGCGGACGACCGCAACCGTGAGGTGGACAGATTCGCCCACGGCGCGCTGCGACGAGGCAATCGAGTAGAGACGCGGTTGCAACTTGCGAAGGACCTTGACGAACTCTTCGGGAGTGAATCGAGCGGCCGAGAATTCTTCCAGCACGTCGAGAACATCGCGACCCCAGAGGAAATTTTCCAAAGAGCCCTTTTCTTCGGGCTTGAGGAGATCGGCCAGGAAAGCGCCGGAGCTGTCTTTTTCGGAGACGGCTTGAAGGAGTTGCTTGGAAGGTTCGGTGAGAATGTAGCTCGTGGTGAGGGCTGCACGAAGGGTCGCGGGGGTTCCATCCGCGGTAGTCACTTGCTCTTCGCCGGAGAAGCCGAGGTTTTTTAAGACCAAATCAACGAGGGGCGGGGTATTCGATGGGAATACGCCAAGGGAGTCGCCTACCTCGTATTTGAGGCCTGAGCCTGAGAGTGAAATTTCAAAATGACGTGTATCCTTGTTCGACCCTTCGCCCGTTAACTTTTGATTGACAGACAACACAGCCGGAAAGGGGTTCTTACGAGAAAAGCCTGATTCCGATAAAGACATAAGTCGGGTAGTAAAAATAAGTATGGGCGATCGTGCAAGGCGGGATTCGCGTGTTTGAGGGGCCAAGTGCGGGTGATTGACCACAGAGGACACAGAGGGCACAGAGGATGAGGGGGTTGCGTTCTTGAGTGGGAAGGTAATTTTTCTCTTGGGGACTGCGGGAGGAGCAGGGCCTTTGAAAAAAAGGCTTATTTGCCGATACAGAAACGGCTGAATATTCCGCCCAGAATTTCCTCGGTGTCCGTGGCGCC
>CAIWSO010000255.1 GCA_903915315.1 uncultured Spartobacteria bacterium
ATCTCGAATCAAATACGCTGCTTTAGCGGCAAGTCGTCCCTTCGCGCTTCGCTTTGCAATCAAGCCTTTATTCTTGGGAGTTGCGTTGATCGTCTTGTAGGCGACCTCATCTTCCTGAACCTTGGACATTGAGGCAGGAGAATCGTAAAGTGCTTCGGTGTAACGAACGCTCTTCCGGTGAGTAGCGTAAGGGGCAACAATTTGTAATCGGCTTGCGTCCACTTGAGCCACCCCCTCAGAAAACGCTTGATCCGATCCTTCTGCATTCCCCGATCTGAATCGAAGCTGGGGAAACTTCTTTGCAAGGTGACTAGCGAGTTCTGTCGCCCGCACATAATCCTCTGAGGATATTGAACGCCGCCCCTCCAGAAGGACTACGCCATCCGGTTGACTCGCAATAAGGTGATTGAATTGGGTGAAAGTCATTTTCTTAGCCCACGTCCGCTATCACCGATGACTGACTGTGGCTCGACCGACGCCAAGAGCGAAGCAACTAAGCATGGGGCGTGACGCGGGTTGCCATTCGGTGGATCGCATTGCTCGCATTTTTCATTCTGTAAAAACTGACTTCGTTCAAATCGCTCCGCACACTAGCGTGTTCAAGGGTGAGGGAGACGACATTCCCGCTACTATCAAAATCCAATAGATGTCTTCGGATAATTCTCGGGTTTCCATGGGAGTCCCGCTCCCGATCTCCAGCAAAACTGTGTCCGTATCTTCTAAATATTTTATTTTCATTGGTTTTTATCCTCGTAGTCACTGTCAAAGAAGGCGTCACGAACAGTCTGTCCACCATCTTAAAAGATAACCCGAAGTGCTTGATTCTCAAAGTCGAAAATTCGTCCCCAGCGGCGAATCCCTCCATCAACTTGAACTTCTTCGTGCTCCGCATGGGTGATGACGTGCTCTATCCACTCATCGGAAATCCCTGCACGATCTGGACGCTGTCGGGTGTGCCGAAAGCATTCAGTTTGTGGAAAGCGTGACATGAGATTTTATTTATTGCGAACGTGCTCAGTGACCTATATCTCTGCTTGCTTTTGGGATGGTCTCCCGCTGAAGGAGGCATGACAGAAGTGCCGAAGGCATAGGGATTAGGTCCATTTGGGCCGTTAGCCCATCTTCATTTTGTGGAGGCTTATTGGCAGGACTGAAGAATAAAATTCGAAATCTTGGTCCGTTGTGTAAATGTCCAAATTGTGTTTTGTAGCGACCGCACAAATGAGAAAATCTATCCCCGAGCCTTGAACCCCTTTGGATCGACATAGATTATAAAAACGTGCCGCTTCCACAAATAACTCGGTGTCCAGTGGTAAATCTCGAAATGCCCCCAGCACACCGTTCAACCTATCGAACTGTGCCAGTTCCTTCACTCCAGAAAGGACCTCCTGCCGTATGGGGCCAATTATATCAACATGGCCGCCTTTTATGAGTCGGGATAACTCTGCACGATGGTTGCCACTAGCACTAGATGAGCGACGGAGGCATTCAGACCAAATCGGTGTATCAACGAGAACCCTCATCGTTTAGCCCTTAGCTCCTTATGATTGAAATCAGGAGCAATATCTACACTCCCAAACAAGGCCAGAATATTCTGTTGCTCTCGCTTTTCGACGTATTCCGCAAGCGCAGTGTTGACGGTGTCCCGCTTTGTTCGAAAGCCTCCCGCTCGCTTCGCTTTTAGGAGAAGCCGATCATCGATTTGAAGATTTGTAGCCATAGCCACACATTCAGCCACACATTGCGTGCGTCAAGGTCTAATTTGCTTGGCTAACGCCCCCAGTCACCGGCAACCGGACCGGTAACATGATAAAAAAGCGGATTAGAGCCAGATTTGACTGATGAATGTGTAGGCCATGGGAATACCAATGAGAAGATTAAATGGAAATGTAACCCCCAGAGCCAAGGCGACATAAATACTCGGATTCGCCTCCGGAAGCGCGGCTCGAAGGGCCGCTGGCACTGCGATATAAGATCCGCTAGCACACAGCATCGCAAACAAGAAAGCATCTCCCATCGTCATACCCACCAAGTGTGCCACAAAAGTTGCCACGGAACCCGAAACCAGAGGGAAAGTGAGCCCAAAAAGAAAAGGGAGCCATCCGCCGGACCTCAAATCGGAAAACCGCCGAGCCGCAACGAGCCCCAGATCCATAAGAAAGAAACAAAGGATTCCGGGAAACATATGGCTCACGAAGGGGTAAAGCGCCTTGGCCCCTGACGCTGGTGTCACAAAACCAATCAAGAGGCTTCCCAAAAGAACCAGCACCGACTTATTCGCAAGACATTCATGAACGACGCATCCCCAGGATATTTTTTGCCCATCACTCTTAGCACTATTCATGCGAGCAAGAATAAGCCCGGTCAGGATCGCCGGGCTTTCCATCAATGCCAGCGCAGCCACCATGTAACCTCCGAAGGGCGTGCCCCTCGCCTCCAGATACGAAACGGAAGTCATAAAAGTAACCGCACTCACCGATCCATAAGTCGCCGCAACCGCAGCGGCATCAGCCACCCCGAATTTTCTTCTGATAAGGGGATAGACGAGTAGAGGGATTAGAAATGAAGCCGCGACCGCCGTTATCAGGGGAACAACCACCGAAAAAGAGAACTCCGTATTTTGTAATTCCGTACCGCCCTTGAATCCCAGCGCAAAAAGCAAATAGAGGGAAAGAATTTGGAGCACCGAGTCCGGAATTTCGAGATCGGATTTGACGATGACGGCGAGAACGCCGAGCAAGAAAAAGAGGATTGCAGGTTGTAATAGGTATTCCCAAGCGCTCATTGCGCGCGCAGATTAGTGAGGTAGGTGAATATGAAAAGCCCAAATGAAAACCATCCTAGCCCTTAGCTTCCTCGCTCTCGCTGCATGCTCCAGTACGCCTAAAAAAGCGCCCCTGACAACCGTTCCTCACGTTGATCTCCCTAGATTCATGGGCGACTGGTATGTCATCGGAACGATCCCTTGGTTTGTCGAAAAAGACAATGTCGGCACGATGGATATCTACACCTTACGGTCCGATGGAAAAATCGATATCCGCTATGTTTTCCACAAGAAATCACTTCAAGCTACGAAACAGGAATGGAAGGCAACCGCTACTGTGGTTAACACAAAATCCAACTCCGAATGGGCCGTTCAGTTCATCTGGCCGTTCAAGGCTCCGTATTTGCTCATCGATCTCTCCCCCGACTACCAGCGATCGATTGTCGCCCACCCCTCGCGGGATCTGATTTGGATCATGTGCCGCTCACCAGAAATGACGGAAACGGACTACGCCGCCGCATTGGAAGTGGCGAAAAACCAAGGCTTCGACATCTCTCGCATCACTCGGGTGCCACAAAATCCAAAAAACTAGGCACATCAATCAACGCCACTCGTGCTTCGGATACTGTCGCGCGAGTTGCTGCTTGAGTCCAGGATACGTCTCCGTCCAAAAAGACTTGAGACTTCGTGTGACCTGTACCGGTCGCTGACTCGGGGCCAAGATGTGAATCGTCACAGCATGGCGGCCAAGAGCCAATTTGACATCGTCCGTCACTCCATAAAGGTCCTGAATGCGGGCGGAGAGAAAGGGATCGGCCGTCTCCAAGTAAGTGATCTTCGCTCGACGACCAGCAGGTAACTCCAAACGCTCGGGAGCTTGCTTATCAACAAACTGCTGCTGCGTGTGAGTGAGAAGCGACCTTGCATGATGAAGCACAGGAGCATCCTTGATATCCCGGTAACAAACGGCCTCGTCGCAAACGAGAAGAAGGATGTGCTGCCTCTCATCCTGAGCCATCGCCGGAATCCCCTGCTCTGGACAAAGGCGCGCGAGGAAATTAACTCGGTGGATCCATTGCTCGACCGCATCGTCCCAACCATTGAGCCGCAACGCGCCAGCCATGACCTGCTCCGCAAGGCAAAGTGAAGCTGCAGGGCCGGGTTCCGCATCGCGATCCCGATTTTCCAACACCAAATCTCGGAACATTTTAGCGCGCCGAACAACGACGCGGTTCTGCGTTTTGTCAAAATAAGACTCGGCCGTCTCGTGAAAGTCGGCTGGGAAAAGCTCACGCAACCAAGCTTCCTCGATTTGAGTCGCAAGACTTAGGAGAATTTTAGCGTCCCCATCCCTCCCTTCAATTTCCGCGATTTCGGAAGCCACAAGCAAGGTACCCCCAGTCGCAACGCTGGCACGGGCGAGCAGTCCTCGCCGACCATGAACCACATCACAAACCAGCGTGGCCGAACTCCGTCGGCAAGCAACCTGATCCGCAAATCCAGCAAGGATGCAACGTGCGATGGCCTCGTCGGAAGCCGGCGCATCCTCGAGCAAAAGCGCTTCGGCATGTGCAATATCAAGAAACTGCTCAAAAAGACGCCCGACCTGCCGAGCGGAATCCGAATGAATACCCAGCGAACGACAATCCGCCATCCGAAAACCACGACTTCGGGCCCACTCGAAGACACGCATCAGCACTTGAAAATCTGATGTCCCCTCGCCAAAGACGTCCGCTCTTTCGTCCTCGATTTTTTTATCCGCACGCAGAAGCATGGATCGACTCTGGGTGATCGCCGCAATGAGCGCTGCCGCACGCACACACCCTAGCTCCTCCGCCGCAATGAACATGCGGGCATAGCGAGGGTGAACTGGAAAATTCAACATCCGACGACCGACAGGGGTTATCGATCCATCCGTTCCATCAAGGGCCCCTAGATCGCACAGGAGAGTCTCGGCACGCTGCAGAGGCTGAGCATCGGGACGCTCGATCCATCGAAATTTCTCGATATCACTCACCCCTGCCGCCTTGAGCGTGAGAAGCGTCTCCGCAAGATCAAGGCGACGCACCTCCGATACCTCGCGAAGCGGACGGCGCAAGTGATCGCGCTCGGTCCAAAGCCTCAGGCAACGTCCCGGTGCCGTTCGCCCAGCCCGCCCAGCACGCTGGGCCGCCGAAGAATCGCTGATTTTATCGATGAGGAGCGTATTGATACCTCGGTTGGAATCGTATCTGGCCATGCGCGCCAGACCGGAATCCACCACTAGCGTGATCCCGTCGATCGTAAGCGATGTTTCAGCCACATTCGTCGAAACAATGATCTTTTTCCCACGGGAACGATTCACGGCCTTGTCCTGCTCGGCTGCAGTTAACTCTCCATGTAACGGAAGG
>CAIWSO010000256.1 GCA_903915315.1 uncultured Spartobacteria bacterium
CAGCTCACCGAAGAACACCTCCACACATGAAAACACCAACACTCCTAACCCTCATCGCTATGGCCCTCGTTCCGCTCGCACAAGCGGCCGATACGATTCCGCTTACCACCACGATCCCGCCCGAGAAAATCGAAGGCACTCCGATTGAGATCAAAGTGCCCAACCTGAAACCTGCCGCTTCGAAGGCCCCGGAAATCCAAGTCCCCGCGGGAACCGTTCTTCTCTCGAAAGGCAAACCAGTCACCGCCAGTGACGACTTTCCCATTATCGGCGACCTGCCCTACATCACCGACGGGGAGAAAGAGGCAGGCGAAGGCTACTTCCTCGAACTTGCCAACGGCCTCCAGTGGGTGCAGATCGACCTCGAGCAAGAGGCCGCCATCCAAGCGCTCTGGGTCTGGCACTACCATTCCCAGCGCCGCGCCTACCACGATGTCATCATTCAAATTTCAAATGATCCCGCATTTGCCACAGGAGTGACCACCATCTTCAACAACGACTTCGACAACTCCGCCTCCCTCGGCACTGGTTCCGATGCCCCTTACATCGAGACCCAATACGGCCTCCTCGTCCCCGTGGCAGGCGTCAAGGGCCGCTATGTTCGCCTTTATAGCCAAGGCAACACGTCGAATGACATGAATCACTACATTGAGGTCGAGGTGTTCGGATCGCCTGCAAAGTAGATTCCTTTGTATGCCACGCCCTTCCTTACGCGTCACCGCGTGGACTTCCATCATGGTTCTTGCTGCCGCCGGAAGCGCCTTCGCCTCGGATTACTCGGTTTTCAACCAGCACCCAGATACCACACTGATAGCGGATGGAGCTTGGAAAGTGCATGACATGTCCCGCCCTTGGCCACCCTCGGCCACGCCAAAGCCATGGGCGGAACTCGAGCAGGGAACGAAGCCTCCCTCCGGCGCACGAATCCTCTTTGACGGCACAAATCTCGATGCCTGGAATGTTCCCCAACCTTGGATCCTCGAGCAAGGCGTCCTCCAAGTGCGCCCGGTCAATACCTCGCTGAGCTCCAAGGACTCATTTGGCTCGTGCCACCTCCACTTGGAGTGGAGAACTCCGCCGGAAAGCACCAAAAAATCGGGTCAGGACAGAGGCAATAGCGGCGTGTTCCTGATGTCCACTTACGAAATCCAAGTCCTGGACACCTACGAGAACAAAACCTACCCCGATGGCATGGGCGCCGCCCTCTACGGCGTGAAACCTCCGGATTTCAACGCGCTCCGACCAACCGGGGAGTGGCAGTGCTACGACATCTGGTTCAAGCGCCCAGTCTTCGATGATTCGGGAAAAATGACATCACCCGCCTGCGTGACCGTCATGGTCAACGGGGTCATCGTTCAGAAGAATGTTCCGTTCGACGGCCCCTCGTCGCACAAAAAACGCCCCCCCTACCAGAAACACGCCGATGCCCGACCGCTCATATTCCAAAACCACAACGAAGTCGTGGAGTTTCGCAACATCTGGATTCAGCCACTCTCCGATGACGCTGTCCTCTCGCCCGCAGGCCCGGTCGGCATCAACAAATGAAAACACGCTTGGTGCTCGTCATTCTGTGGGCCTCGATCCATCTGCTTGCTGCGGAACCCGTCGTTTGTAAATCCATCGACGAGGCGATCGCACGAGGAAACATTGAGGTTGTCCAAAGCTTTCTCGCTGCCGACTCCGCTCTCGCCAAGGCCGGAGCCAATCCGCGCATGACGCCGCTCCAGCAAGCCATCCTCCGCAACCGTGCGGAAATTGCGGCCGTCCTCATCGAAGCGGGGGCGGATGTGAACACTCCCGATTCCTCGGGAAGAACCCCGCTGCATCTTGCTGTGGAACGCCGTAATCCGGAAATTGTCAGTCTCCTCCTGGCTCGCAAAGCCGACCCCTCCCGCCGTGACAGCATCGGCTGGACTCCACTCCACCACGCCGCCGCAAAAAACGACCCTGCCGTTGTGCGCGCCCTTATCAAAGGCGGTTCGGACAAGAATGTCCTCAGCGCCTGCGGGGGCACCCCGCTCCACGAGGCCGCCGCCAGCGGGGGTGTCGAAATCATCGCCCTCCTCCTCAATCACGGCGTCGATCCCGCCACCGTTTCGCAAACCGGAGACACCGCCCTCTCCATCGCCCGCCAGCGAGGAGATGCCGCTGTCATTTCTTCCATCGAAAAATCCCTCAACACTCCATGAAATCAGCGCCAACCGCACAATCCACTCTCTCGCGCCGATCATTCTTGAAGGCCAGCCTTGCCACCGCTGCCGGCACGATTTTTTTCCCCTACATCGCTCGATCCAATCCGATTGGTGCAAACAACCGCGTCCGCATGGCCTTGATCGGTTGCGGGGGCATCATGGAAGGTCACCATGGTTGGGCGCAGTCCCACCCGATGATCGACCTTGTCGCTGTCTGCGATGTGAAAACATCCAAACGCGAAGCCGCTCTGGCCAAGCTCAAACAAAAGAACCCCGACGCCGTTGGGTATGTTGATTACGGTGACATCATGGCCCGCAGCGATATCGACGCCGTTATCATCGGCACGCCCGACCACTGGCATGCGGCGATTTCGATCGATGCCATGCGCACCGGGAAGGATGTTTTTGTCGAAAAACCCATGGCCCTCACGCTGGATGAGGCAGCGGCCATGGTAGCAGCAGAAAAAGGCTACGGCCGCATCCTTCAAGTCGGCAGCATGCAACGCTCGGACCCCGCATTCCGCAAGGCCGTGGAGATCGTTCGTAACGGCTGGATCGGCGAGATCACAGAGATTCATGTCGATTTTAAGGGCGATTTTGCACCCGTCAGCTTGCTCGCCGAGCAACCCGTTCCCGCCGACATCGATTACGATCGCTGGCTCGGACCGGCTCCTTGGAGGCCCTACAACAATGACCGTGTTCTTGGATGGTGGGCCGGGGGATGGCGTATCTTCTGGGACTACGGATCGCGCAAAAACGGCGACTGGGGGGCGCACCACTTCGATATCGTACAATGGGCCCTCGACATGGATGGCAACGGGCCCGTGCTCTTCGTCCCGAAGGGATTCGAAGGGGAGCCCTATCAATACCACCAGTATGCCAACGGACTGAAAGTTACCGCTTCGCTGAAGGGTGGGGGTCCTGCCAACGGAGCCATGATCCGCTTTGTCGGAAAAAACGGCGAGGTCAAAGTCTCGCGCTCAGGCATTGAAACCACCCCCGCTGGGCTGGCTTCGCGAATTCCCTCGTCCAGCGAATTCCTCGCCTACCGCTCGAACGACCATCGCCAAAATTGGCTCGATTCCATCATCTCAAGACGGCCACCGATTTGTCCGGCCACCGTCGGCGCAAGAACCCTCGATGTTTGCGGGCTCGCGGGGATCGCGGAGCGCCTCAACCGCCCGATCCGCTGGAACCCCGAAAAACGGGAAATCACCGGAGACCCCGAAGCCTCCCGCTTCGCCGACTACACCCGCCGCGCCGGATATCCACTCCCTGTTTGAAAACTCTATCGCCAACACCTATGCCCATCCATCCATCCACCACTGA
>CAIWSO010000257.1 GCA_903915315.1 uncultured Spartobacteria bacterium
GAGATAGGGAGAGTGGGGGTAAGGCCTCGTAGGATTTAAGCACTCTTCGTAAAGCTTTTTGCGGTCGGTATCGAGGGCAAATTGCCACATGTCACCGTAGTCGTTGGCGGTGTAGATGACGGCGATCTCGCCGTAGATTTTGAGACAATAGACAGGCTCCTTGTAGAAATTGATGCCTGCTGGCACATCTTTCACCTCGGGGTAGTAGGCATGGCCAGTGAAGACGGGATGGGTGAGAGGTAACTCCTCCCATTCTTTGTCCTTATCTGGGAGCACACGTTTCATCTCGCGTCGAAAAGCGATGTCGAAGCGGGAATTTTTTCCAGGTCTACAGCTGTCCCCCCAGATCGCTCCACCCAAGCTCACATACTTGCGGAGGTTTTCCACCTCGGGTTCGGTGAGGACGAAATCTTTACTTCCCGTTAGGAAAATGAACGGCGGCTTGAGGGAGAAAAAGTCGGGGGAATCGAGCTTAATGGTTTTGACGTTCTTGTAGTTCGTCTTAATTTTCCCCCCAGAGAATTCGGATATGTAAGCAAGCAAGTTCGGGAGACTGCCGTTGTCGATATTGTCCGGTTCGACGCCTTGGCCTGGTTTATTCCGCTTGACTGTACTGATGGTGGAGGCCCAATCGCCGCCGGCGTATTGGCCGATGTAGGCGGTAAACTCAAATTCTCGGGATCGTGTGCCTGTACCGCTTCCCGAGCCCTTGCCCCAGCCGCCGGTGAATCCCTTGATGCCAGCGGCGGCCGCAGCCGTCATGCCGGTCCCCTTCACTCCGCCGACAGGCGCGGAGGGCTTCGGTGCGGACATGGTCGAGGCCGCCGGAGCAGCCGTCGGCACGGGGGCCATGACCATCTGCGCCATACTGAAACTCGATGGCGCGGTCGCCGTGGTGGTGATGGCGCTCACGGGGGAGTTGTTGACTGGGGTGGCCGTGACGGAGACATCTTGAGTGGGAGGCATCTCCTGCGGGGTCGTCTCGGGAGGAGGAGCATTTTCCTCAGTGCTGCCCACGAAGCCCTCGCTTCCGCCTTCGAAGTCTGGAGGTTCCTGTACGGCTTGGAAAAGAACCGTAGTGCCGAAAATCGCCACAAAAACCACGTGGATGAGAAGCGAAATCGTAAAATCTCGGGAGTTGCGGAGCTTGTCTACAAACTTAACGACGAAGTTGGTTTCCATAAGGGAGGCTTTTACTGAGATGTCACTTGTCTATCCGACCGCATCTGGGCTGGGCTTTTCCGTGTCGATGTTCGGGGCCGGATTGCATGAGATGTTTTTGACTTTTGAATAATACTGAAGAATTGGGGGTTAAACCAGAGACGCCATTGGAACCTCTTTGTTAGTGGATAAACTGATCTGTGTATAGTGAATGAAGGGCTTCGCTTCTTCAACAAAAAATAATCCTTTTTTAGTGGCCATGTTCCAACTGGGATTCAAGAGCATTTGAGTCGAGCGGGGGAGTGTTATTTTTTGGATTGGTGTCCTTCCTGTGCAGACCAAGCGATGCGAAACCCGATGGATGTGCCGCGCCCATTCGGGTCGTTTGCGTTGCGGGCCGAGGACATAAGCCCAGTGCCGCAGAAGTCCCAAGCGCCGCCGCGCAAGGTGTGGTAGGTGCGCGTGGCGTTGTAGTTGTCCATCACCCATTCCCAGACATTGCCGCTGAGATCGTAGATCCCGAGGTCGTTTGGCAGGAAGGCGTCGACGGGAGAGGTGAATTCGAAGTCATCCTTTTTGAGGGATTGGTGGTAGTTGCCAAAGTCCTTGCGCGGCGGGTAGCCTGGCCCCCAAGGGTAGCCTTGCTTTTGCTTGCTTCTCTCGGCGGGCGTATCCTCTCCTTCATTCGGAAGGCCGATGGCGGCACTCCACTCGAGGTCGTAGAGCATGCGATAAAATTGATCTTTCGGCATGATTCCTTCATCACGCTCCTTGGAAGTGAGCCAGAGGCAATAGTCGATCGCTTCTTGCCAAGAGACATTAACAACAGGGTGCGTCAAGTCGGTGGGGTTTTTCTGATCAGGGAAAGTGATGTTCTTCGCGGTGCAATAGAGTTGGTAGTCCTGCACGCGCACGGGATGCGTGCCGACGAGAGTTTTGAAGCGGGGGATCGGAACAAAGGCGAGGCCCACACTATTCACATGCGGAGCCGTGGCGCTCGCGCGCGGCATCGGTGAAGCCACGGCGTGAGCCATGTCGGAACTCACTTGGGCAAATGCGGCCAGCAACCGCCGGCGATCACCAATGCGGGCGACCCCGAGTTCAATCAGGTCTTTATCGGTGAGATATCCAAGAACAGCATCGTCGACGCCTTCCCTAAAGAAATTTTCAAGGAGGTTCTCGCGCCTTTCTGCCTTGAGAATGGCTTCAAGCTGTAATGTTATTTCAATAAATCATCCCCCAACGACCGCTCTAGAGTAATGCTTCAGTCTATTTGGGGGGAACATCAAATACTAGGAAAAAGGCTGCTTTCGATCAAGTCTTAATCGTCCCTTTCGCAACGAGTGGGGCGATTGGGGTTGTGTAAAAACATTTAAAATACAATAAATTAGCGCAGGGTGGCTTTAAGGAGCTCCTCGGCCGCACGGGCGCTGGCGCCTTCCGCTTTAAGCAGGGAAAGAATGTCTGACAGATCAGCGGATAATTTTTTTCTCGCGGCGGTGTCGTTCAGCAGTCTCAGCGCCTCCTCCGCGAGGGAGTCC
>CAIWSO010000258.1 GCA_903915315.1 uncultured Spartobacteria bacterium
GAATCCGCTCTGCGGATTTATGGCGGAAGGGGCGGGATTGATTTCGACTTTCAGCCTTCACCCCTCCGGGGCTTCGCTTCGCTTCGTCTGTGCCGCTCCGCGGCGCTCGAACTGCGGTCATCATCCCGCCACTTTTCTTTTTGAATCCGCTCTGCGGATTTATGGCGGAAGGGGCGGGATTCGAACCCGCGGTAGGTTACCCTACGTTCGATTTCGAGTCGAGTGCCTTAAACCGGACTCAGCCACCCTTCCTTGTAGGAGAAGCAAATTGCTACGGAATACGCTTCTATGCTTGAAATTTAGCCTCGGGTTCTAGCCCCCGCAAGAAAAATCCACTATTTCGTAGCTTGCGATAGAAAGCTGAAGCGGTTTAATGATCCATTATTCCTTAAGCGGGCGTGTGTCCAAATACTCCCGAAAACCCAAGGATCCTCGCACTCCACACCAATCCAATTTTTATGGTAAAAAAACTACTCCACACCCGCTATCGCGTGAGCGACCTCGATAAAACAATCGCCTTTTACCGAGACGTCCTCGGCCTCGAAGAAGTCCGCCGGAGTGAGAGCGGACGGGGTTCCAAGTTGGTTTTTTTCAAGACCCCAGGCAGCGAGGAGTTGATCGAAATCTGCAAATACGATGCCAGCGGCCCCGTACTGGTCGGCCCGGATCTCACACACCTCGCCTTTGAGGTAGAGGATATCAACGCCTTCGCTGAACACTCCGCCGCGCTCGGTTATCCACTCAGTGATGGCCCGCATCGCAGTTCAAATGGATCGGTGATTGCCTTCATCGATGCTCCAGACGGCTACGAGATCGAGCTTATCCAACCAGCGGCAAGTTAATCTTGGGGCGCGATCGTCTCCAAAAAAACGAGTTTTCCGTCTTCGGCTTTTAATATCGAGATGGGATACGAGATGAGGGATTCTGGATTGAATGTGATGGGACCAGTGACTCCAGAGAAGTTGACAATCGAACGAAGGGCATCGCCCACCCCTTCATGGTCAATGCCGCCACTCGCCGCAATCGCATCAGCCAAAACCTTGAGAGCATCGTAGCCAAGCGCGGCCATGGCTGGCGGCGGTGTCGAATGCTTCAACTTGTAGGCATCCGAAAAAGCGCGACCGGAATCAGTGTTTGGCTCCGGATTGTATCGAGCTGGGATGTAGCAGTCGTTGGCTGCGTCTCCGGCCGCAGAAAGAAACTCCGGGGAATCCCAGGAACCCGTACCAAGAAATGGCATATTCAGGCCCAAGTCGCGGGCTTGCTTGATTATTTCGGCGGCCTGGTCCGACGGCGCGGGCAAATAAATCACATCGGGATTTTTTCTTTTGATCATGGTCAACGGCTTCGAAAAATCTCGCAAAGTGAGATCGTATGATTCACCAGCCACCACGTTCATAGGTCCGCTTTTGAAATGCTGGGTAAAGGCTACCCCAAGATTCCGTGCATACGGGCTGTAGATATCATAAAGAACAATCGCACGCGTGGCCCCAATGGTGGGCGAAAACCTTGCCATCACCTTTGCCGAGAAAAAGTCCACGGACGAGAGACGAAAGACCCAAGGCTCTTTGTCTGGAATGCCCGGCATCGTGGACCCCAAAGCGAGCATGGGAATCTTAAGCTTATTCGCCATGCGGGCGGCTTCGTCACTGCCAGCGGAAACACCGCCAACGACGGCCACAACATGGTCGACCTCGAGTAAATTCTTCACCGCCTCCCCTGCCCTATCAGCTTGCGATTTAGTATCGCGAACGATCAATCGTATCAATTGGCCATCGATGCCTCCCTTGGCATTGATCTCCTCCGCTGCGACGATCAACCCGTTTAATGCGGCCTCCCCACTTGCCTGTGCCTCGCCCTTGAGTGGAAGAAAAACACCCACATCAATGATCTTGAGAGGAGGTGGCGTGGGGGCAGGCGACTCCGAAGGAGTCTCCGCTACTGCTGTCTGCGGTGTCTCCGCTGGCGACGTGACGGGGGCAGGACGGCAACCGGATCCAATCCAAATCACCAAACACGAAATAACGGAGAACCAATAGTTCATTACCCTCACACTACCAACCCCATTGATTCATCGCAAGATTGCCCTTCGAAAAAGAGACCCGCTGCCATTTTCCGTTCCAAAGATCCAATGACGCTAAAACAAGCACAGCGACCTGTCCTCTTTGCCTCGAAAAAAAGAAAATAAATATCAATTTCCTCTTGCTAATATGAGGGGAATCCCTACAGTGCGCGTCCCGCTTTAGTTTGGTGGGATAAGCAAAACAACAACCAATTCGCTCTTTATAATATGGCAGCAACTACTGGACAAAAAATTCGAATCCGCCTCAAGGCATTCGATTACCGCATTCTCGATGCCTCGGCATCAGATATCGTCGAAACCGCGAAGCGTACCGGCTCGAAAGTGACCGGCCCAATCCCGCTTCCGACCCGCATCGAAAAATTCACAGTCAACCGTTCGCCCCACGTTGACAAAAAATCGATGGAACAATTTGAGATTCGCACCCACAAACGCCTTTTGGACATTGTGGACCCCACCTCCAAAACCGTCGATGAACTCCGGAAACTGAATCTTCCGGCCGGCGTGGACATCACAATCAAAATCTGACCGTTATGAGCATAGGACTACTCGGAAAAAAACTCGGCATGACCCGCATCTATGATGAAAAGGGTCGCATCTCACCAGCCACAGTCATCGCTGCCGGCGGCAACCGTATTCTTCAAACGAAATCGATCGAAAAGGACAAATACACATCTGTTCAAGTCGGTTTTGATGACCAGAAGCCCCAGCGCGTTGGCAAGGCCATGACAGGCCACTTTGCCAAAACGTCATCCACAGCCAAGCGCTTCATTCGTGAATTCCGCCTCGCTGACAATGCGGCAACTCCTGAAACCGCTGAACTTCCCGTCACCAACTTCGAAGTCGGCCAATTCGTGGACGTCATTGGTCAATCCAAAGGAAAAGGATTCCAAGGCACGATCAAGCGCCACAACTTTGCTGGTCAGCCAATGACACACGGTTCGACAATGCATCGTCGAAACGGAGCCATCGGTAACCGCTCCACTCCAGGGCGTGTTTGGAAAAACATGGGCATGCCCGGTCACATGGGTGATGAGCAAGTCACTGTTCAAAACCTCCGCGTCCTTCAAGTACGCAGTGAAGAGGGCGTGATTGTCGTCGCAGGAGCGATTCCTGGAGCCAAAGGTTCCTACGTTGTCGTTCGTCCCGCGATCAAGAAAACGACCAAGTAGAAAAGATTTCCCGGCTAAATGGTCGGGGTTTTCATAGCACTGATGCCCGTAGAGTTCCGCTCTACGGGCATTATGTTTTTTTCACTGGAGTCTTTCGCTCTGCGTTATCTCAGGCCTGTTGCACAGAGGGGATGAATGGGGCATGATTTTTAGTAATGGGATCCCAAGCACCACGAGCTGATTTTCAAGCGATGCTACGCGACATGCCGCACAAGCCGGGCGTGTATGTGATGAGGGATCGCTTGAACCATGTGATCTACGTCGGCAAGGCACGAGATCTTCGCAAGCGCGTGAGCAGCTACTTTATGCCCTCGCGCAAGCATTCGGCGGACCTGAAGACCCGCGCCCTTATTGAAAGCGTATGGAATTTGGAATACCACATCGTGGGCAGCGATGCCGAGGCCGTGCTCTTCGAAGGGCGCCTGATCAAGGAATTCCGACCCAAATACAACATCAGCTTCCGCGACGACAAACGCTTTCTTCTCGTGCGGGTGAATCTCGCCGAAGCCATGCCCCGCTTCGCGCTTACGCGACTGCGCAAGGAGGATGGCGCCCGTTACTTCGGTCCATTTGCACACGCAGGAGCAGTCCGATCCACACTAGAGGCGATCAAGAAGCGATTTGGCCTGCGTTCTTGTAGGCCAGTTGAGCCAGGGGAAGCCGATTACAAACACTGCCACGACCATATCATCAAAAACTGCACCGCCCCCTGCATTGGCCGAATCTCCCGCGAGGACTACGTTCAAAGAGTCAGTGATGCGTGCGATTTTCTGGATGGTCAAAGCCGTGAGATGCTCGAGCAGATTGAAACGGAAATGAAGTCGGCGGCCGAGAAGATGGATTTTGAAAAAGCAGCCCAATTGCGAAATCTCCTCGAGGATATGAAGACCACCACTCGACCGATGGTGCGATTCACCCGCAAATCACTCCCCACGACGATCAATCCCGAGGCGGATATCGCTGCATTGCAAGAGGCGCTCAGCCTCGCTGAACCTCCTCGAGTGATGGAGTGCTTCGACATTTCGAATATCTCATCCACCCACATTGTGGCCTCGATGGTGAGATTTCGGGATGGCGTGCCGGATCGCGCCAACTACCGCACATACCGAATCAAAAGCACGGACCACCAAAATGATTTTGCCAGCATGGCGGAAGTCGTCCGACGCCGCTATGGGCGAGTCCTCCGCGAATCGGGAGAGTCGAAAAATGGAACCCTGTTGCCAAATCTCGTGATCGTGGATGGTGGGCGTGGTCAACTCTCCTGCGCCTGCCAGGAAATGGAGCGACTTGGCCTCGCCAAATTACCCATCATCGGCCTCGCCAAAGAATTCGAGGAGATTTACCGACCCGAACGCGCCTTACCGACGCGTCTTCCAGAGGATAGCGGAGCCCTGAGACTACTGCAGCGTATCCGAGATGAAGCGCACCGCACCGCCAATGGATACCACAGCCTTTTACTCAAAAAACGTGTCAGAGAAAGCCTCCTCGATGACGTCCCTGGGATCAGTGCCGCGCGCAAGCGAACCCTTCTCCAGCATTTCGGATCGGTCGAGAGAATCAAACACCTGCCAGCCGAGCAAATTGCAAGCATCCCGGGAATTAGCCTCACCTTGGCGGAAAAAATCGCCGATACGCTTGCC
>CAIWSO010000259.1 GCA_903915315.1 uncultured Spartobacteria bacterium
GCTTCACCCGCATTTACGGCAAATCCCCCACAGAAACGCGTCAATCCCTCCTCAAACAAGAAGCCCCTCCACCCAATCCCCTCCCCTCCGACATCGGCCCTAGGATTTATTGGTGACGCACCTCAACGACTCGTTTGCGCATGTCGGCGCGGGGGGCACGGGGCTTTGATTCCAATCGTCCTCGGCAAGCTCGCGCTCGATCGCTCTTGTCGAGTTCTCGCCCGTGAGACTGTCATCGAGGTGCTTCAGAAGACGTGCGACTATGGCGTGGTCGTCGCGCATAATCAGCCGGATTCGGGTTTAATCGCAGTGGAAAACTTCTTCCATATCCGCCCACCATTCGCCCGAGGCGCGGTCGGATAGGGGGTCTTGACAGGGTTTGCAGGCCTCCCACCAGCGCTGGGTTTCGGGGTCGGCAGCCATCTTGGCCATGTCGGCATCAAAATCTTCCCCAATGTATTCAAAGTAGCTGAAAAGATAATGCGCGCCGTCTGGCATCCTTCGAAAATAAATCGAATAATTCCGGATATGGCAGTCGTGGATCATTCGCAAAACTCCTGGCCACGCGGCGGCGTGCAGGCGCTTGTATTCATCGAGTTTTTCCGGCTTCACCCCGATGATGCTTCCGTATCGTTTCATAAGCTTGGGCTAATGGGATTTTGTGGCGGCAGGCGCTCCGGCTTTCGCCGCCTCGCGCTCCCCGACTAACGAACCGAAGGTGATAAGACCGAACGAGCAAACCAATATCGAAAGCCCTACCAACAGAACACCAATCGTCTTGCGCTTGCAACTGTGCCACTCACGGAACACCAGACCAACGATGAAGCTGAAAAATACGAGCATTGCCATGTGAATCCCCCAACTGATGAATTTGAAGCTCCCCATGTTCGCATGCCCCAATTCGTAAAAGATGAATTGAATGAACCAGAGCATGCCGCCGATCACCGCCATCAAATAACAAAACGCTAGGCTACTCACGCCACCGGGCACCGAGATGAACTCCCGCAAGGTTCCGCGACGAACACACACAACGAGCCACCAGATGAGATTAGTCACCAGCGTGCCACCCGTAAGAAAGATATACTTCGGGTATCCAGCAAAACCGGCCATCGCTCCGTGCTGAATGGCGATAGTGTCGATGGGCTGTCCCGCAGCCGCGCCCACGCCAAAAACTCCCGAAAGAATGCCCGCCAGCACCACGAGCCATATGCCCTTCTTCATGTCGAAGCCCGTGCCGTCGCCACCCTTGTCGGCAATTTCACGCTCTTTAAGAAAACCCGCCCTGCCACAAACGGCGACGCCCACCATCGAAAGAAGGAAGGCAACCAATACCATGAGGCCACCGGGTTTTTGAAAATTACTCACCAGCGTGCCATCGAGCACTTGAGGCACCACGGTACCGAACACCGCCGATATCCCGATCGCCATTCCATAGGTCATCGAAAAGCCAATGCACCGGATCGCCAAGGCAAAAGCCATGCCGCCGAAACCATACAGTGCCCCATAAAAAAAGACCTTCAACACCACATCGCGCGGCGCCTCGCGAAGGACTTCACCGAGATCCGGAACGGTGAATGCGGAAATGCCCAGCGGCATGATGAACCACGCCATCAAACAGAACACGATCCAATAGGTCTGCCACGACCATTTCGAAGCCCCTTTTTGGGAAATGTAGCAGCTCGCCGCCGCAATCCCGCCCAGCGCATGTAATCCAATTCCGAGAAGTATCATAGCATCAAAAAAGGTCGAGGTGGTCGGTCAAACCGCTCACAGAGCGGCGAACGAGCGCCTGCGGAATGCAGGCCGAACGCGTGTCTATCAAAAGGCGGGGGTAGCTTCATCATTTCTTCTCTTACCTTCTATGACTTGTCATGTCCATGTCCGAACACTCTTTTTTTGTATCTTTTCTGAAGATAAAGCCGAGATTGCACCCTTTAAAATCGAATTCTCATTGCCTTTTATATGTCTTTTTTAAAAATACCGACCAATTCCCTCAAGACCAGCAATGACTCTAAAAGCCCAAACCGCAAAAACCCAGCGCTCCAAAAATCGCCAAAAAAGTTCGTCAGTAGCTTCGAAGCGTAAAAATATTGGGGCGTATGATTCCCCATTTTCAGGTGTGGGCATCGGGCATGATCCACTCTGGTCTGACTCTCCACGGAGCGGAGTGGTGATTCATGAATGCGGTTATTTGGAGTCGAATCAAAACTGGAATTTCCCATCGGTATTCGGACCATTCTGGCGCCTATATTACAACACCGATTCCGGCCACAGCGTGGTTTTTGAGAAGAATGTGGTGGAGTTAAATTCAGATCGGATCGTGGTGATACCGCCGCACCAACTCTTCCACTGCCAATCGACCAAACCGTCCCCCTCACTCTGGGTGCACTTCAGTGTCTCTAGGAAGTTGTCGAAAAAGATGGTTGGGGCGCTCGCATTTCAACCCAGCGCTGCCGAGTTGGCGCTCGCTCAGGAGCTGAAGGAAGCGATTCTCGAGGTGAAGAACCTTCTACCGACCGACCGGAATTTTCGCCTGACGAAGGCCTTGGTTTTGACTGTTCTGGCCAGGCGCGAGTTGATTTGGAATCCCGTGATTCCCGAGCATCTAATCCAGACACAGCGCCACATTGAAGAGCACTACGACGACGATCTCACGATCAAGGAACTGTCACGTGTAGCAAAAATCAGCCCCGCCAAGTTGGCCGAGGAGTTCCTAAAGTTTCACAGCATCACCCCTGCAAGGTATGTGAGGGAAATCCGCGTGAGGGAGGCGGCCGCCTTGCTTCTCCACACAAGCAAATCCTTGGACGAGATTGCGGAAAAAACCGGTTTCGTGAACCGTTTTTACATGAGTAGAGTATTCAAAAAAGTCACAAGGGAATCCCCTGCGGCCTATCGTAAAAAACACCGTTCCAACGACGGGTAGCTGATTTTCGAGATTGATGAACGGATCCGCTGGATAGCAGCCACATTCGCGCAACGAATGCGCTCGGCCTCGTCAGCTGTGGGTTGAATGATGATTTCCATTACGCTCGTCCGAGTCGTTCAGCGAGTTTCTGACGAACATCGGCGTGGAAGCGCTCGATATGTCCACAAACAAAATCCAAGATATCCTTGGACTCGTCCGCCACGATGGGCGTGAGGTCGATGCCGAAAATCACCTGCGTGCTGTGATCGGTCGCATGCGAGTTGAAGAATGTCGCATTGGCCGCGCGCCGGCCTAGCGTCGCGAGGTCGTATCGTTTGCCGCCGCCGATTTGCGAGGCAAACACGCCATTGAGCTCGGCCGCGAGATCGTCGTGCCCGCTGACATCCATCACCACTTTCTCGGAGTCGAGAAGCCAGTCGAGGTCGCGCCAAACTTCGCAGCCAATCACCTGCTTGGGTCGCTGCTCACGCGGCAACTCACGCATGGCCTGCAGTGCCGCCACCACTATGCCGATGTGCGTGTCATGCTTGTCCGCAGGGTTGTGTGTGTAGACGACCTCGGGCTGCGTTGCACTCAAGATGACCTTCAAATCATTCTTCAAATCGAGGGACGACGGTCTTTTGACGGCGTCACTATCGTAATCAAGTTGAATCATCGCTCCGAACCGGCCGAGGACGGCAGCTTTATTTTGCTCCTGCCGACGGATGGTCGCCATTTCGGTATTATTGAGCGCCGCATAGGAGCCAGTTCGCGAACTGCCCGTGCCGCTCGTGCAAGTGACGCCGCCGAACCATTTGTCCTCTTGCCCGAAGCACGTGAGGATACCGTGGAAAGCCATAAATTCCAAGTCGTCTTGGTGCGCGCCGATGCCCAGATGCGTGACGCGGGCCAGCGCATCCGCAGCCGGTTTGCCATCCGGAATGAAGACATCCGCGCTGGGATTTTGGAATTTCATTTTTCGTGGTAGAGGGATTGAGAATGACAGATTTTTTTCAGTATCCCAAAGTTATACCATTGTCTCTTTGAAATTATACCATCTCTTCAAGATAACCCGACGGCTAACTTTTCGCAGTAGCGTTTGCTTGAGACTGTAGCCATGGGCGACCAATAAGCGAGAGGACCGCTTGAGCGTCATCCCAAAAGCGTTTCAGTCCAGGGTGCAGGGCTTTTCTTAGATTCTCTATCGATTCAAACAGCCCATTGGCGAAGCCTTCCGTGTCTTTGAGGACATCCCAGAGTTGTTCACAAGGATTGAGCTCGGGACTGTATGGTGGAAGCGGCACTATATGGACGCCTTCAGGTAAACGTTCGTCACCCTCTCTAAGATGGAAGCCTGCTTGGTCGGCAATCACAACATGATGAGCATCCGGATCGCTTGAGCGAATGTGTTCAAGGAAGAGTTGATTGCAATCTAAGTTCACCGTCGGCAAATGCAAAAACTCAGCGCGTCCTTCAACA
>CAIWSO010000260.1 GCA_903915315.1 uncultured Spartobacteria bacterium
AGCCATTCTAAGGCTTTCGACGTATGGACATCGTTCCCGTAGATGGAAAAGAGAAAACTGGTGTCTGCTGCGGCTACCATTGTCCTCCAGCCTCGCCAAGGAGCTTGGACGACTCTTCGGCACTCAGAATGATTTCTTGGGATCGATCGCGGCGCAGAGCTGCACTCCCAGCCCAACTGGTCTCACGGGATGAGCTTACACTTGATTCGGGACAGAGTCTCGCAATCGGCTTGCCTCGCTGGGTAATGACGATTTCCTCACCAGCCCCAATCCAGGCTAAAAGTTGAGTGTATCGGTTGCGAAGATCACGGACAGTCGCTGTTTTCATTGTGCTACCAAAATGGAGCACTCAAGAATGGTTGTCAAAATTTATTTTCAAATCAATTTTTCCAGTTTGCCTGACTTGCCAAGCTGTAGTCGCACTCCTTTGTTTCTGGTGATCTTAAAACGTAATTGATGAAACTAAATTTCACCCTTCGGAGCGGCCTTGTGGCAGACTGCTGCGCAACCGCTCTGTTGATTGGTTCCCTAAGGCCTCGATTCCCGCGAGCTTGCGATTCTCGGGGGTCAATCGATTTCCGCCTATTTCCCTTCTCCTGTCTCTACGATAGGATGTTATCATAATCAGCGTGCGAGCCAATCCATAGCCAGATCACTTTTCCACCTCAAAGCGACCTATACATCGATATTGCAAGCCAACTCGCACGGACCACTTGTTGCCACCCACCTTTTTGAAATGCAAGGAAGGGTGAAATGGATTTGAACTCCAAATTCTGAAAGCCTCTCGTGCATTTTGCCTTACATCGGATGGAAGGGACCGATAAAGCTTCCAAAATGAAGGAGTGGTCAGACTAGAAAAAGTCACTCTTGGGATTCCAACGTCTTTCGCAAATCTTGAAGCAAACCTTCTCTGCTCGCGCGCTCAAATTGGACGTCAAGAAGATCTAATTTTCCAGAACTCGCATCCGTCTTCATTTGTGCGTCCCATTTATCATCAGCAAAATCCATGAGTTCGGACATTAATTCGGCATACGCTTCTGGGGGAAGTTTCGTTATGGCCTGTTTAATCTCATAAACTGTGCTCATGGGTTACCCATCTCACATCAAGAAATCAATTCAAGTAAAATTCAGCAAAATTCGGGGGAAAAGCCGGACAGGAGGAACATAATCGAAGCGGAGCGAAGAACGACTGCCGCAGGTAGCCCTGAAAGGGTGAGGCGTAGCCGAATCAATTAACAAGATTGTCAGACTCACTCATCAAGGCGGACGATGCCGCGTTGAAATGCGACGGCGGTTGCTTGGGTGCGATCTTGCACGCCGAGTTTGGTGAAGATGTTTTGCAAATGGAACTTCACTGTGGACGGAGATAAATTCAAGGCGGCGACAATTTCCTTGTTGCTTTGGCCGGCGGAAACGAGCTCAAGGACGGCTAATTCACGGGCGGAAAGATTTTGTTGTTGGCGGCGTTGATCCAGTTTCTCTGCGAGGCCTTCGCTAAAGTAGGGTTTTCCGACGGCGACGTGGCGAATGGCTTTGATGACTTCAGCGACTTTAGCGGCTTTGGTCACGTAGCCGAGTGCTCCAGCCTCGGTGGCCCGCCAGACGCTTTCCGAGTTCTCAAAGATGGAAAGGAGGACGATGCGGGCATCCGGAAACTCGGCTAGAATCTCGGCGATAACTCCGTCGCCATCGCGATCTGGGAGTTTGAAATCCATCGTTACCACATCCGGGAGAAGCTTGCGATAGAGCGAAACCGCTTTGTGACCATTCTCCGCTTCACCGACGAGGATCATGTCGGAGTGCCGTTGGATGGCTTCAGATAGAGCAAAGCGAACCATGGCATGGTCATCGACGATCATGATGCGGGTGGGAGATTTCATGGGAATTTACGTTCTATTGGGAGTGCCTCAGGCGAACTGTAAGGCAGATAAACACGGATTTTCGTTCCGGTGTCGGGATTTGAAGAGAGGAAAAAATGGGCTTGGATCTTGTTGGCGCGTTCGCGCATACCAGTAAGGCCGAAATGGCCAACTGGGGGAGGTTGGGTGCTATCAAAGCCGTGACCATTGTCTTCGACTTCCAGGGTGACGCCATCGAGGGAATAGCGCAGATTGCAACGCACATGGGTGGCTTTGCCATGGCGTTGAGCGTTGTTGAGCGCCTCGCGAGCTATGCGGAGAAGGTGGTTTTGCGTAGTCGAGCGCAGGATGAGCGGTTCGCCTTCGACTAAAAAATCCAAGGAGACACCAGTCTCATGGGCCTTCTCTTCCAAAGACTCCTTCATCGCTTCGGCAAGGGGCTTCAGGAGCAGCTTGGGGTTGCGCAGATCGCTCACAGAGGCATGGGCCTCTAGGCGGCAGTGCCGAAGCATCTTCTGCACAAGCGACAGGCTTCGGTTCGTTGGTCCATTCACCATTCCGATTTCGTCGAGTGCATTTTCCAACTGCATCGAGAGCCCCGTGAGATCCTGCTCCAAGGTGTCGTGGAGTTCCCTCGCAATTCGCTGGCGCTCGTCCTTGATGGCTGAGCGTTCGACTTGGCGGGAGATGATTTTCGTTTGAATAGCCACTCTCCTCCTTAGAAAGCTCGTCCAAACCAAAATGAGTGAAATGACGGCCAGGGCAATTCCGAGTGCCCACAGCAGGCGGTTAAAGGTCCACCAAGGCGCTTTTTTCAAAATCTCGACGGCCTCATTGTCGAGCAGGTGCATCCGGAATCCATTGGCCCATTCTATTCTTGGAATCGGGGAAATAGTTGTGACCTCGTAGATGCCCCTGAGCCTGATCGTGTCGCCCGGTTCGGGTGCGATTGTTTCGGTGTCGGATTTTGTCCAATTTGACTCGAAAAAGGTATTGCCCGAGCGGCATTGGAGGATGGTTCTTTTGGAGGCCGCGCGGACAGTGCCGAGGAACTCGCAATCGAGTTCCACAAACTCGTTGTGCAGCTTAGGTTGGATTCCAGCGTGTGGGTTCAATCGCCGAGGCACTGGTGTATCAGCCATCCCTGAGATCTCGACCTTGGTGGCTCTCAGGATGGGCCTGAAGGGTGCGACGCCAGGGTAGCCCTCCACCACGACACGGCTGCCAGGCGGGTAGATGTCCTCCTGAAAAGTGTAGACCAATGTGCTTGCGGTTTCGTCGCGAAGGAAAAAACGCCCTTTTCGGTTCTGGGTTACGACGCCCTCGACCTTCACGGCATCGAGTTGGGAGTTGTCGCTTTGAAGCAGGTTTGCGATTTTTCGAAAAGGTGGCGGCATTTCGCTCGTTTTCGTTTTGATCGGGATGATTTGATCAAAGGATGGAATGAGAAAATGCCTATCTGTCATTTGCCGACTGTCATTCACAACTGTGCTTGCGACGCCTGTGAACAAGACCCGGCGCTGCATCAATACGGCAGCGCGCTTTTCCGAGTCTGGCTCGAAGGGCACATCGGCCTTGAAAATCTTTCCCGCGATGTCGAGAACCAGAGTGAAAGCGAGGCCATCCTCTTCAGTGCCCACAACAAGAGCTTCCATTTGAATCCACTGGGTGTCGATCCACTTGGCAAACAAATCTTCCGCCCTCGCCACTCGAGGTTCAGGGATGGAACCCTCTCCCAAATACTCTGCTGTGGCTCCGCGGATGTTCGCCAAGTAAGAGTTATCTACATAGGTCGCACCGGTGACTCGGACTTTTGAGCCGTACTTGATGTTTTTGTTCAACGGCGAAGAAGCCCCCACCCAGCAACTCCCGGTTCCATCGTGGAGAATGATTGCGGAATGTTTGGAATAAACAAAAAGAACGGTGCCTTCGAGCTCGACTTTGTGGCGCTTCGCCGCCTCCTCATGTGACAGACTCCGGACCGACTCGATGGACCTCAAGGGCAGTTCCAGCGCGTCGGCCAGCAAGGTCGTGGCCAATAGAAGGAAGAAAAGCACTTTTGCCATGGTTGCTCTTAGCCTCCTAAAACCCAGCGCAGATTGCAAAACTGCGAGGGCGATCCCTGCCAATTGCCACCGACCTCTTTATGGGTTTTTCTGCCCAAGCTTTCCTTGAGTCTGGCGAATTGCTGCCAGTAGGTATCAAGGCCGATGCCGAAAAGCCCGACGCCCAAGGGGGGCTTGGGTACGTGGTTCATTTTCATTTGGGCTGTTGGATTTTTTTTAGGATCCAGGTCGTGTTGGATTTTCCGTCGAGGGGGAGGTTGTAGGTGACGGCGTAGGTTTTTGAGTTCGGGTCGAAGGATGTTTCCCAGAAGTCATTTCCGTAGTCGCTTTGGTCGAGGCGTTCGGTTTTTGGCTCGAGGCGAGTAGCGAGGGAGGGGGCGAATTGGGTGAGCATGGGAAGGTATTCGTCCAGCATTCCGTCGTCAGAAACGACCCTGCCGAGTTGCCAGCCCTTGGCGGTGTCGAGGCCTTCGAAGCGCACGGGGACTGCTCCGGCGCCGCCTTGGATTTTGAGGCGAACCATACTGGCTCCGGGGTCGGCCTTCACGACGATGGGGAATTTGCGCAGGACGCTGGCGCCTTGCGCTTCGACCTGGAGGTCGTTGGCGACGGCCAGTCGGTGGAAGGTTTTCCAGGAGCCCGGGTTTTCGGCGATGTGCTTTCGAAAGGCCTCATTAGGGCCGTAGTAGTCGTCCACCTCGGCAGGGACCACATCGATTTCGATATCCATCTCCACAGAGTCGCCTGCTTGGTATTTTTCGATTCCCGCAGGGGGAACGAGGATGGCATCGACATGGCATCGACTCTCGGCGCCGACTTCGCCCACGGGCAGCGAGAGGGTGGGGGAGTCGTAGGTCTTTCCGCCGAAGTTCGCGCGATAGGAACGAACAACGAAGCCCTTGCTGCCGCTCGCCCAGTTGGGAACTTTCGAGCCCGGGAAGCCGACCCACCACGGTGCGGGGCCGGTGAGTGCGTAGTGGTCCAGAGCGAGTTCAGTGGTCTTTAATCCCTTCGGGGCGTCAAGCTCCTGGATCAATCCGTCGCGGTTTCCCATGGCGATTTTGGGGCAAAAAACTTTGCCCTGCCCGAGTCGGAAGAGCCACGAGTCCTTAGTGGGGAGTTCCGTGCGGAAGTCGTAGCGCAGGCGAATGAAGGTCTTCGCATGGTCGTCGGTGCGTGGCGTGGAAACCTCGGCCTTGAGCCCAACCTCGCCGTTTGCTCCGTAGCTGCCTTGGTAAACCGTCTCCGGCAGGCAGGGGCCGTGTGAGAGATAGGAGGTTTTCATGCGGGCGAACATGAGTTTTGTCCCCGTGGGACCATTGACCGAGAGCCAATCGCCACCCCATCCGGCATCGGACCACTGCCATTTTTTGCCATCCTTGCCTTGTCGAGTGAGGAGAGCGCGGACATCGGTGATGGCTCTGTTGCTTGCGGAGAATTCGGGGTTGAAGCAGATCGTTTCGCCGGAGGAGCCGATGGCGAGCTGATCCCAGCGTCCGTTGGTGGCATCGCCCCAACCGACCAGCGAGAGTTGGCTATTGCTGGCACTGGGCAGGGATCCGTAGAAGCCATACACGACTCGCAGGAGATACGAGGTTTTGCCGGGCGCGGCGGGAAGGAGCGTGTAGGCGCGTAGGTAGTTGGGGAGGACAGTGTGGTGCCAATTCTTGGAAAGCTGCACCGGGATTCCTGTGGGCGTGCCGTCGAGTTCGCACAACATCGGAACGAGACCGGTGATGCTCGCCGTGCCAAACATTTCCAGCAGGAACGGCACATTTCGAGGTTGCGTGCCTTGGTTTTCGACTTCCACAAGAAACTCATCATAGAAGGCAGGACCTTCGCGTAAGGGTGCACGCTTGAGGATCGACGCGGAAGGAACTTTAAAGCTGTAGTTCGCTCTGGCCACGATGCAGTCGTAGAGTGGTTCGAAGGCCGTTGGCACTGTTTGGTTGTCACTGGCTGAGACTTTGATCGAGACACCCTCGTCCGGCTTGGAAGATCCGGGTAGATTGCAATTCAAGGTCAAGTTCTCACTTCGGGGATAAGACCAATCGCCCGAAATCTTGCGCTCCGCAGACTTTTCCAAGCCGCCGGCTTTGAAACGAAGGGCCAGCTCGGCGTCCTTCCACACGGGGTGGGTCACGACGGGAAGCTCGTCGAAGTTGGACTGGTAAACCAATCCATCCAGCGAAGGAAGCGTGTCGGGATTTTTAAAAATCGCGGCGATTTCCTTATCGGAGAGGGCGCGATTCCACATGCGCACATCGTCAAAAACAGCCTGTATGGGGAATGCCCCATCAGGCCGCTGGCCGAAGCGCAGAACCCCAGTGCCGGGTTTGCGGGGGAGGTTGATGGCTTTCTGCCCCAGCAATCTTCCATTTGCATAGACTCGCATGGTCGAGCCGTCGTAGGTGAGCACGACATGGTGCCATTTTCCGGTCACATCCAGATCCGGCGCGCTTTCGCTGACGAGATGGATGTTATTCTTGCCATCGGTGTAAATGCTCATGACGGCACTGAGTTTTCCCCATCGGCCCAGCATAACCCCGAAGTGGCCGTCTCTGTTTTCGTTGTGGTTTTTTCCGAAAATAGTCCCTGTTTCAGACTTCTTGCGCTCGTCGCGCAGGAACCAGCACTCGGCGGTGAAGGCGGGGGAGTCGATGCCAGGAGCGTCGGATACTTCCAAAGGGCGAGTCCGAACCGAGTAGGCGCTGCCCTTGCGCCCAGGGGCGAGTCCGTCCCGATAATCAAAGTGCGGTTGGAGATCCAGTGAGAAGCTCAGGCTCTGGGGCCATGCCACCACGGACAACGAGCCAATCGCGGGCAGTATATTACCCTCGGCGTCCTTGAGTTGCAATTCCCGCAACTCGTAATGCTGTGCGATGCGTGCGGATTCCCATAGCCACACATACGAGAGAGGGGTGT
Source organism: uncultured Spartobacteria bacterium (assembly GCA_903915315.1). Taxonomy (GTDB): domain Bacteria; phylum Verrucomicrobiota; class Verrucomicrobiia; order Chthoniobacterales; family Terrimicrobiaceae; genus UBA967. The sequence goes on from CAIWSO010000260.1 coordinate 6,851, forward strand.
AGTTTTTTGTTTCCAACCCCGAGCGACAGGCGGTCATCTTGTACATTCGGCCGTCGATCTTGATCTCGGCTTCCAATGCCCCCTCGGGTAAATTCTTGAGACGCTCCAGAGCCATCCCCCCGGCTTGCAGGTAGCCAGCCTTGTCATCCAGTAAGCCGAAGCGAATCTTGCTGGGATTTTTGATATCCCACTGGAAACCATAATATCCCGACTCGATACAAAGCCGGGAGAGATCGGTCGAACCGGGGTCGTGCGTCCAGGTGCCGGACCAGTAGCCGTAGGTGTAATCAAGCGGCGAGGGCGCGGGTTGGGCGGAAGCAATG
>CAIWSO010000261.1 GCA_903915315.1 uncultured Spartobacteria bacterium
CCACGCAGGATCCTGGCATTTGTCATGGCATCACCGCCCGCAAGATCCGAAGGGCTCATTTTTGGCAAAGTCAACTCGTTCGGATCGATAATAAATTGCTCCGAAACACCGCCACTCACGGAGTGAACAAGGGTGGCTCCAAATGGGGATACTTCATCAACGCGGAAGCCATCTGGGCCAGTGCCATGGACGGCCCATGCGCGGCGGCGTCCGAGTTTCTGAAACACGGCGGCGTAAGTGGGTAGGAGTGTGGGATCGTAGACTCCTGAAAGTTGGAATGAGGGTCTGGCTGGATTTAAAAGCGGGCCGATGATATTAAAGATGCTTGCGGATCCACGTGCCGCAAGAGCCTGGCGGACCGGGGCAACGGCACGAAATGCGGGGTGGTAGGCAGGGGCAAAGAGGAAGCAGCAACCGGCCTTGTCTAACGCGGATGCCGCCGCATCTGGGGATAAATCAATGCGAACGCCAAGGGCTTCGAGCACGTCGGCGCCACCGGATTTCGAGGTGATACCGCGATTCCCGTGTTTCACGATCCGCACGCCTGCGCCTGCAGTGACAAACATGACAGTGGTGGAAATATTAAAAAATCCAGCCCGGTCGCCACCGGTACCGCAAACATCTAGGCAGTTGTCCCCCGAAAACGGCGGTTTCACAGAACGCTCGAGAAACATTTCTACAAATCCAGTGACTTCCTCGGGAGTCTCGCCCTTGGTGTGGAGGGCCTGCAAAAAATCCGCACGGTCTTCCACGGAGGAATTTGCATCCAAGAGAAAATCGCCAGATAAACGGATCGCATCAGCTGTGAGGTCGCCGCCGGAGTTGAGATGTGTGGAGAGGTCGCGCAAATCCATCACTGGATAGAGTGCCTTTATTTCTCTCTCAAATCAACCCTCGGCGAGTTACGGAAATTCCCTACATTAATTTCCGATTTTTACATTACGGATCGGGCTAGCAAAAAGGCCTTCAGCCTGTGATTAATCTTGGGTAATGGAATATCTTTTGCACTCCGTCTGGATTGCCTTGGCAGTCGGGGCCTATCTTTTGATCGTTCGACGATCCGTGAGATCAGCTTTATCCCATTCCGCCCGTTTTCCTGTCTGCGTCTGGCATTGGCCTGAGGCGGTCTTCACCATTTCTGTGGTGATGTTTTTTCTTCTTATGGCGGCGACGTCATTTGGGAAGCCCCCGAGTCCAGTCCATCTGGAGGCGATCAAGAGCAGTCTCACGCTCTACTGCGCCATCATTCTCTTTTTGGTTGGTTTTTTGGTGTATCGGAATGTGGATTTGATGGGAGCCTTCGGGTTGCAGGTTGGAAAGTGGGCGAGGGGACTGCCAGCTACCTTGATCGCTCTGGGACTTGTTCTGCCGCCGATTTACGGTGCACAATTCCTCGGATATACCTTGGCCGGACCCAGTGCGGAACCGCAGCCGATTGTGACGTTTTTGATGAACGCGCAAGGATGGCAGTCGTATATGGCGGTGGTCGCTATCGCTGTCTTTGCGGCGCCACTTACCGAGGAGTTAATTTTTCGCGGTTGTCTTTATGGGATTGTTCGCCAGACGGCCAATCGCTATGTGGCGATGGGTGTGAGCGCCGTTGTTTTTGCCCTCATCCACGGGCATATTCCTTCGTTGCCGGGATTGGTGATTTTGTCTGTGGCGCTCACTCTTCTCTATGAGGAGACGGGGACGCTCTGGGCTCCGATCTCGATGCATGCAGGTTTCAATGCCATCAGTATCTTTGGTACGATCATGTGGCCGGATGTCATGAAATGAAAATCTGCAACGAAGATAAACTCCTCGCCGAGTTACTACGGCTTGTGCCCGTGTCGCTCGATCAGCCCCTTGGGCCTGGCGACGACTGTGCGGCCACCCGCAGTCCCAAGAGAGGTCAGTTACTGCTTCTCAAAACGGACTGTGTTGCCGAGGGGGTTCATTTTCTGCGGTCCGATGATCCGTCGCGGGTTGGGTGGAAGGCGCTGTGCCGTCCGCTGAGTGATATCGCCGCGATGGGGGGCGTTCCCCAGCAGGCACTCATTACCTTTTTTTCACCTCCAGATCTCGATGCCGGGTATTGGAAAAAGTTTTATCGTGGACTAGGTAAAGCCGCGCGTCGATTTGGTGTCACTATTGCTGGGGGCGAGATGTCGCGTCAACCGAGTGGCATTGCGGTCTCCATCACGCTTACGGGCATCGTGCCCGAGAAGCAACTTCTACAGCGTTCGGGAGGCCGTCCTGGAGACCAGCTTTTCATTACGGGTCGATTAGGTGGATCGATTGCCGGACATCATTTGGACTTTGTGCCCCGACTGGCTGAAGGGCGTTGGCTTGCTGAAACGTTTCGCCCCTCGGCGATGATGGATATTAGCGATGGTCTTGGTGCTGATCTTCCCCGGCTTGCTCGTGCGAGTGGATGTGGGTTTACGGTAAATCTGGCAGACATCCCGTGTCGCCGTGGTTCCAGCATAGATCAAGCCCTCTCGGATGGTGAGGATTACGAGCTTCTGTTCTCCCTTTCACCAAAAAAAGCGATCGGGATTTCGGAGCGCTGGGCTGACGTTTTTCCTAAAACTCCACTCACCTGCATAGGCAGTCTCACTGGATCTCAAGACCCTCCAAGTGGCTGGCCTGGCGGATGGGATCACTTTAAGGAATTCGACACATGAGATTTTTTGTTCTTCTCTCCAGGGCAACATTTCTATCATCCCTATGATTCGTTACTTTTTTCTTCTTTTCCTTGCGGGTATCCTGACTGCGGGGGCTCAAGTGCAGCAGGAATTCATTCTTGTGAGTGGCGGACCGTCTCTCGAAGAGTGGGAAAAATATAAAGCCGAACCGCACGACCGCTGGTGGGGAAATTTTGTGCGCGCTGCACGCGTTCGTATTCAGGAGATACAGAAGCAAAAGGGCCCCAATGCCATGATCACTTGGCTTGTTTATAGGCCGGCCTATGTGCGACGTGGTCAGCGTCAGGATAAATCCGATATCATTGGAAATATCACTTCTGTTCGCGATAAATACGGGGTCAATCTGATTTGGTTTGAGAGTTCCAACGAGTTGGTTGGCTATCTCAATAATGGTAAGCCTCGGGATCGGGTGAAGATTGCGAATTTGGAATATTACGGGCACTCGAATCGTGCGGCTTGGATGTTTGATTACAGCAACCTCATTGATAGCGGTTCGAAATGCTGGCTGCACGAAACCGAGTTAAAATCGATTCAACGCGGTATTTTTGACCGTAAGGCATTTATTAAAAGCTGGAGCTGCCACACGGGCGAAAGCATGAGCAAACTCTGGCGTAAGGCCACGGGCAAGCGGATGATCGGGGCTATTGGGAAGACCGATTACTCCAATGGTCATCTTCGCAACTGGACGCCTAGCTTGAGCCCCGGTGGTCGTTGGGGAGGGTAAAACTTAAACAGGATCTGGAATACCGCAAAGATCGGGAGGTTCTTTGTGGTATTATACCATTGTCTCTTTGAAATTAGACTTTAAAACCGCAAGAGAAGGGGCATGGCCGTCTCGGCCGTGTGGACACTGGTCTACTTGCTCGCCACCGATTCCCATTGGAACCAAGGAGCATGCCAAAGCACACAGGCGG
>CAIWSO010000262.1 GCA_903915315.1 uncultured Spartobacteria bacterium
CGCTTTTCAGTTCATGAGCGATCGGGTGAAGGGGCAGCAGAGCCGGTTGACCGCGCTACTCGCCGAGCGCACGGCAGACCTAGACACCGTCAGGCAGGCATTGGCGGAGCGATCCGATCTCTTCCGACTCCGAGAGGAAGTGGCCGTCGCCCGCTCGCTGCAACTGAGCATGCTGCCCGACCGAAACGCGCTCGCACCGATTCGTGACCGGGTCGAACTCGAAGCACTCACTCGCCCAGCCAAGGAAGTAGGCGGCGACAGCTACGATTTCCAACTTTTCGACTCGGGAAGGAAGCTGATGTTTCTGGTCTGCGATTCTTCCGGAAAAGGGATTCCTGCGGCGATGTTTGTGTTGACTAGCAAAACGCTGGTCACCGCGGCGAGCGAGGCCTTTGGAGGGCTTGCAGCCGGGCTCGCTGCGGCGAATGTGGCCCTTGCGCGGTCGAACGATGCTGTCGCGTTTACCACGCTATTCGTCGGATTGTTAGACCTGGAGACGGGTGCACTCACCTACAGCAGCGCAGGGCACAATCCACCCCTGCTACGGCGATCCTCCGGCGAACTGGAACGGCTGGACCAGGCCACCGGGCTTGTATTGGGTGTCATCGAAGATGCCGTGTATGACGAGGCGCGCCTACAAATGCTGCCCGGTGATACGTTGGTGCTTTACACGGACGGAATCACCGAGGCGCATAACGCGCAGCAGCAAATGTTCGGCGTCAATCGGCTTGAGACCGTGTGTAGCGATACATCCATTCTGTCGGTACAAAACCTGATTGATCGGGTGATGTTATCCGTTGACGACTTCGCTGGCGGCGCACCGCAATACGATGACATCACCCTGATGGCGCTGCGGTATCGCCCAGGCGAAAGCCGGCAACCCTCAGTGCAATGACGTACCCATTATTTTCGATGAATAAAATCAGCCAAGCGCTCGGCATAAAACCGACTACCCGAGGCACTCAGGTGATCAACGTCACGGTATAAAAAACCATACCGAGGGTCGTATCCTTTGCATAAGTCCGGATCGCAAAACAAGTCTGTCGGATCAAACACGCGTATTGCTGGAAACTCGGCAACCACATTCGATACCAACTTCTTGTAAGAAGCTGCTCGATCTTCATAGTCGTGTCGCGGGACAGCACAATTTTGTGCGTCTGCAGCCGGAACCAGGTCACGAAGAACGAATTTTCCAATTGATAATTTTTTTGATCCTTTGGAACAGCCGCTGTCTATTCCTAGCTCAGGAACATCAATCGCGAAAATTACGGTAGATTTCCTAAGCGACGACAGCTCAAAAAGGGTTTGGCGAAGACCAATCTCAAATACCTTGTATCTGTCCGTGATTGACTTGTCAGTGATAAGTTCCACCCCCAACCCGGTCACGCGAGCGACATCTTTCCCTTTGAACGGCACTGCATCGAGGTAAAGCGGCCCCATAGCGCTTAATATGATTACCGCGCCGGGGTCGTCTTTGACAATTTTGTCAAGCCACGAGTTGATCGTTCTGGCGCATTCGCCAGGGGCGAATCGCGAGTCATACCTATCAACATTCCTTAATGGAATACAACCAACACTTGTAAAGTTTTCAACCCTGCCGGTTGTTATTGATACAAGGCCAGAAATAAGATGCTCGCCGTGCGAATCCCCAAGAACCACAAAATTTCTGTCGGTTAGCTTAACCTGGCCCGAATCGGGGATATTCGTATTCTCTGGGAAACCCTCGTTCGCGCGGCCATAGTAACCAATGCCGATAAAAAACAAACTCCCAACGGTAACAATTTTTAAAAATAGTACGCTATTGATTCTTCCTTTGGACCGGAATGGCGCTTCCACAAATTTCCAGGTAAAAAATGCCAAAGGGAAATATATTAATATTTTATCGCAGTTTTTTATCTATTACAGTGAGATTCCCTATAAATCAGTTTTTGTTTTTAAAGTCCACACCAATATCGATTGGTATAAAAAACACAAATCCGCCTATCATTACTATCTGGGTGAGGATATGTCAAATTTCAGATATCCTGACGAAGAATTGTTACAGATTGCAAATGTTTTTTCAAAACGCGAATTTGATATCCTTCATTTGCTTGAAAAGGGTTATAGCACCGAACATTTAGCTGAAAAATTGTTTTTAAG
>CAIWSO010000263.1 GCA_903915315.1 uncultured Spartobacteria bacterium
ATCATCCGCGAGGAATTCGGCGGCGACCGCGCGGCCTTCGTTCGAACTCTACAGGCTCAAGGTTACACGCTCACTCGCTTCAAAGAAATTGAAAAGGACAAGATCATCGTCCAAGCCCTCCGCCAATCCAAAATGACGGATAGTTTTGTGGTATCCCCCAATCAGATTCAGGCCTTTTACGATAAAAACCGCCCCGCTTACTCGCTTCCCGAGCAGGTGAAATTGCGGATGATTGTGCTGCGAGAGGGGAACTCGAACGACATCATCTCTGGTGCCAATAAGGAACAAGTGGCTGAGGAAATCCGCGAGAAACTCAAAACCGGCGCCGAGTTCGACCGCATGGCCCAGATGTATTCCGAGGATGAAGCCACACGGGATGCCGGCGGGGATTGGGGATGGGTCGAGCGCAGCACCCTCAATGAGCAACTGACCAAGACCGCATTCAGCCTCAAACCGGGAGAGATTAGCCCTATCGTTAAAATTCAAGGCTCCTTTTACATCCTCACCGTCGAAGCCCGCAAGAATGCCGCCGTAAAGCCTCTCGGAGAAGTCCGCGAGGAAATCGAAAAGACCCTCATGCAAAAGGAACGCATGAAATCCCAACAACGTTGGATCGATGGCCTCCGCCAAAAGGCCTACATCAAAATTCTTTCCTAAAAAAGACCTTCCCGAATCGCGCATTCGGCAGGCGTTTTTTTTACACAAACTTCCCTGGGTTCAGTATCCGCTTCGGATCGAGGGCTTCTTTCAAAATACGATGCAGTTCCCGAGTGGGCGCGGGAACGGCCTGCTTCCACCAAGGCTTTTTCGCAATTCCAATGCCGTGCTCGCCGGTGATCGCGCCCTTCCAATCCAGCACCTGTGAAAAAAGCTCGTCCAGTGCGGTTCGGGATTTTTTTTGGACTTCGGGATTTTCTGCGTCAGCGACCATGATGTTGACATGGATATTCCCATCTCCCGCATGGCCGAAACAGGCGATGGGAAATCCGAATTTCTTTTGGAGACGGGCGGCAAACCGCATCAAATCCACTAACCGTCCGCGGGGCACCACGATGTCCTCATTGAGCTTCTTGAGTCCAGTCGCCTTCAAGGACTGCGAATACACGCGACGGAGCCCCCATATCGCGTCGCAGGCCTTCTCCGTAGTGGCTTTTTGCACCGCAAGGGCACCTGAGCGTTGGAGAATTTTTTCCAAAGCGGCAGCCTCACTTCGTACGCTCGCCTTCTGTCCATCCAACTCCAGAATGATCTGAGCGTCACCAGGCGGAAATTTGGCCTTAGGGTTGTAAGCACGGGCGGCGTTGAGGGTGAAAGCATCCGCCATCTCCAAGGCAGCGGGAAGAAAGCCGGCCGCAAAAATCGCCTGAATCGCTTCCGCTGCGACCTCGATAGAAGAAAACCCCGCCGATAGCGACGCCCTTGCAGGAGGGAGCGGCAGCAAACGCACGGTAGCCTCGGTGACAATACCGAGCAGCCCCTCCGAGCCGGTGAAAAGCCCGACCAGATCGAAGCCGGTTTTGTTTTTATGAGTGCGGCCTCCGCAGATCACAATACTGCCATCGGGGAGAACGACCGTGAGACCAAGAATGTAGTGGCGAGTGACGCCATATTTTAAGCAGCGCGGCCCCCCCGCATTGGTCGCGATATTGCCGCCGATACTGCAATCCTTGAGGCTGGCCGGATCCGGGGGATAGAAAAGATTTTGGGCACGAACGGCCTCTTGAAGTTGACCCGTGATCACGCCGGGCTGCACGACCGCAACAAAATCTAGTCCATTGATCTCGAGAATGCGGTTCATGCGATCCATGCAAATCACAATCCCTCCCTCCACTGGCGTGCAGCCACCAACGTATCCGTAGCCAGCGCCACGCGGGGTCACAGAAATGCCCGCCTTTGCCGCCTCCCGCATCACAAAAGCGGTCTCCTCTGTGGTGGAAGGAAAAACAACAGCGGCAGGGACACCTTTCGCGAACCACTTGTCCGAGGCATACTCAGGACCTGGATCCGTGATCACAGACGCGGCACCCAGCTTGGCGCGGATTTTTTTAATCGCTTTCGCGCTCATGACGCTCTCTCCGCGTGAAAAAAGTGCCAGGATTCTGCCACGCCATTCGCGGCTGGCTGCGAGGCAATATGACCTCCCGCAGCGAGGACCGTTTCGCGCACGAGAGGAATGGCATTCGAGGGACAGCACGGATACGCGGCATAGCGCCCATCCAGCATCGGCACATCGTTGAAATGGTCGCCGGCGGCAAGCACTTCGTCATGCCTGATCCCTAGCACCCGACAAAGCTCCCCCAATGTGGAACCTTTGTGATAATCGCGATGGGCAAACCGGAGGTAGATCGTATTGCGTTGGTAGGAAAAGTCCGGCATCAACGCGCTTTCCTTTTCCAGTAAATCCACAAAGGCGTTCATATCGGCTTCGGTGTCAGTGATGACCCCGCAGATCTGGCCATTTTCCTCAGCCAGACTGATCCCCGACTTCACATCGACATGGGATCGGAGCCAATCGAAAATCGCTTGGGAGTTTTCAAACAGCTCATCATGCCGTGCATAGCAGGTTTGGTTCCACCCCGCTTCTGGCACCCAATCTCCCTCACGCGATCGGTGAAAAATCTCACGCTCGTTGGTGAGAAGAAAATCCGGTTGCACGGGCGCCTGAAATTTTTCCACACCTTCGATGGCATGCACGAGTCCCCGACCGGTATTCACAGCCCAGACACCGCCCTGTTTTTTATGGTGAAGGAGGACCTCCGCGAACTCCGGCGTGCAGCGACCATCCGAAAAGTGCTCGATCAGTGTGCCGTCAAAATCTGTGCTCAGTAACCTTAAGTGGGACATTCCGATTCCACACTACACATTCCCCACCCGCCTTCCGCAATTTTTCTGTGTCCGAGAACGGGATTTTGTTAATCTTCGAAAGATGAAATCCGCTTACGAACTCGCCATGGGTCGCTTGGAAAAACAGTCGCCGGCCAGCACGCTCACCGAGGAACAGAAACACCGGATTGCCGAAGTCGATATCCGGATCGCCGCCTCGATCGCAGAGAAAAAGATTTTTCTCGAAGAGCAGATTTTCAAAGCCGCGCCCCATGAACAGCACGAAATCCGGCGGCAACTGGCCTCGGAGATCTTCCGCCTCGAAGAAAAAAGAGAGTTCGAGAAAGATAAAATCCGCTCAGAAAAACCGAATACTTGATCGCGGGATATGGGGTGAAAACCCCACCCATCCTTGGGTAATAAGTGTTTGATTTGAATCTCAAATCAGAAAGATTGCGGCTTGACGGTTCACTTAACCGGAATCGTCTCAACAACACATATACTATGAAAAAACTCACAGTCGCATTACTCACAGTCGCCGTCATGGTGACAGGTGCCTACGCTGGCACTTCATCCAAAACGTTCAAAGAAACCGTAGCGCCCGTTTCCGAATGTAAGTTCCGGGATCAGGAGCTTCAAATTGACGCCTTCGGTTTAGGAGCGTTCTACAACGAAGGTCGGCCAGGTTGGGGTGGCGGAATCGGTATCAACTACTTCTTCTCGAAATTCATCGGTGTGGGCATCGAGCAGGATATGTTCGGACGTAAAGAACAGGATTCCCAAGGCTACACCGAGTGGGCCACAGCCGGTAACGTGTTTCTTCGTTTGCCAATCTGCTCACTCAACTTGGCACCTTACGCTGTCGTCGGTGGTGGCGCTGCCTATGGCGGGGAACGCTCCGGTCATGGCTTCGGTCACGTCGGTGGTGGTTTGGAATATCGCGTGACGGACAACATCGGTCTCTTTTCCGATGCCCGCTACGTCTACTCCACCATTGATCCAGAGAATGCTGTCGCCGTTCGCACCGGTCTTCGCTTCGCTTTCTAAGTCCAATTAAAGACGAACCCAATTAACAAAGAAGCCGACCCTAGAAAATGGGTCGGCTTCTTTTTTGCTTTCGTGAAGTGGGGCCTACCTCCCGAGGAAACCGGCAAGAAAGCCGATTAGCCGATCTCAGGAAAATCAAACCTCCCGCAGCTGCTTGATTTCGACAGCGGCATCGGGGGCTCGAAATACTGAAGTGCCCGCGACAAGAATGTTGGCACCGGCTTGAACGGAATCGAGGGCCGTGAGGGCATTGATTCCGCCATCCACTTCGATGTGGAATTCATACGTTCCCTGCGACCTCCAAAATGCAGCTTGGGCGATTTTTGGCAACATATCGGGTAGGAATGCCTGACCGCCCCGCCCAGGATGAACCGTCATGATGAGCAGAATATCGAAAGCCCCGAGGAAGGGCTCGATTTTTTCAATGGGCGTTTGTGGACTGATGGCGAGCCCGGCCAGCAACCCAGCTTCGCGCACGGTGGCCAGAGTTTTAGAGACATCGTGCGCCGCTTCCAGATGAACAGAAATCGAGGAGGCAAATGGCATGAACCTCTCCAAATACCGATCGGGATGATCAATCATGAGATGCACATCCAGCGGCAAAGTCGTATAGCGGGAGACCGCTTCGACGATCGCCGGACCAAAGGAGATGTTGTCCACAAAGTGTCCATCCATCACGTCGCAATGGATCCAATCCGCGCCAGCTGAAGTCATACGCTCCATCTCAGCGCCCAACCGGCTGAAGTCGCTGGCAAGAATGGAGGGTGCAACGATGGTTTTACGCGAAAGCATATGTGTGGCATACCTTATAGACGTGGAAATTGCCAACGATGAATATTACATGAGAGAAGCCTTGCGACAGGCACGCAGGGCTTTTGCTGCGGATGAGGTGCCAGTCGGAGCCGTGATCGTGCGCGAAGGCCAGATCATTGCCCGTGCTTGGAACCAAGTCGAAATGCTCAAGGATGCCACCGCACATGCCGAAATGCTGGCCATCACCCAAGCCGAGGCGGCCATGGAGGATTGGCGACTCACGGACTGCGACCTCTACGTAACGAAGGAACCCTGCCCAATGTGCGCCGGCGCGATCGTCCACGCCCGCCTGAGACGGGTTATTTTTGGATGCCCAGATGCCAAGGGCGGTGGAGCCGGCGGGCTCTTGAATATTCTTCAAATGCCGCAACTGAATCACCGCAGCGAAATCACACCCGGCGTCATGGCGGAAGAATGCCTCCACTTGATACAGGAGTTTTTCCGGGCCAGACGCCAAACATCGCTTCCGCCGACATGCGAGCATTAAAATGGCGTCGTCGCTTCGGGCGACATTCCCGTTACTTATCTTCTATGAAATGGACTCTCCTTTTTGCGCTCGTCTTGATGCCGCTTTTCTCTGCCAAAGCGGGGAGTGTGAAGCTCACGGATAAGCAAGCCCTCGAAATCGGCAAGCGGATTTGGGCCAATGAATGTGCCGGCACCATTTCCGGCCTTACCTCATGGAACAAAGGCGAGGCATTCCCCTCCCTCGGAATCGCCCACTTTATCTGGTATCCGCCCGGAAAGCGTGGCCCGTTCGAGGAGAGTTGGCCGAGCTTGGCTAAATATTTGGCTTCAAATGGGGCTGACGTCGCCCCTTGGATGCTTGGCGCCTGCCCTTGGGAAACTCGGGCGGCCTTTGTGGGTGATCTGAACGGAAATCGGCTCACCCAATTGCGAAACCTCCTCTCCAAGTCCATAGCCCTACAAGCCCGCTACGCGGCGCTGCGACTCGAATCGGCTCTTCCGAAAATGCTGCATTCCACCAGCCCCGCAAAAGCCTCGCAGGTTCGCTCGAACTTTGAACGTGTCGCCGCACAGCCTCTCGGATTTTACGCGCTGATGGATTACGTAAACTTCAAAGGCGAGGGAATCAATCTCACGGAACGCTACAATGGAGCCGGTTGGGGGCTTTTGCAGGTTCTCGAAAACATGAACCCTTCCGCCCCCGCTCTTCCCGCCTTTGCGCGTGCCGCCGACGAGGTTCTCACCCGTCGCGTTAAAAACTCTCCCCCCGCCCGCAATGAGGCTCAGTGGCTCCCAGGCTGGCGCAACCGACTCCAAACCTATCTCAAATGAACAAGGACGAAATCGCTGCCATTTTCGAAAATATTGCCCGCCTCCTGGAACTCAAAGGCGAGAACCCGTTTAAAATCCGCGCCTACACTCATGCCGCGCGCGCGCTGGAGACCCTCTCCGAACCCCTTGAAACCCTGATTGCCGAAGATCGGCTCACCGCTGTCGATGGAATCGGCAAGGCCACGGGCGAAAAAATCACCGAACTCGCGACCAACGGTCGCCTCGCCTACTACGACAACCTTCGCGACGAATTCCCTCCCGACATTCTCACGCTGTTCGACCTGCAGGGATTAGGAGCAAAAAAAATCAAAGTCCTCTGGGATACTTTGCGCATCGACTCGATCACCAAGCTCGAGCGCGCCTGCAAAAGCGGCTCCGTGGCCGATCTCCCCGGATTTGGCGAAAAAACGGCGACGAATATTCTCAAAGCGATCGAACACATCCGGAAGTTTGCCGGCGCGTTCCGGTTTGGAGATATTGCCGCACTCGCCTCGAGTCTTCTCGAAGACCTGCGCACTCATCCCGATGTCAATCTCGCACAGATCGCAGGCAGCTTTAGACGCAAAAAGGAAATCGTCCGCGATTTGGATTTCATTGTCTCCTCACGCAATCCGGAGGGAGTGATGACCTTTTTCACCACTCATCCCTTGGTTGAGTCGATCCTTGCGAATGGAGCTACCAAATCGAGCGTGGTCCTCAAAAGCGGCATCCAGTGCGATCTCCGCGTGGTTCGCGGTGAGGAATTCCCGTTTGCCTTGAATTACTTCACCGGCAGCAAAGAGCACAATGTTCGCATGCGTTCACGCGCCCTCGCTCGTGGATGGTCGCTGAACGAATACCGCTTCAGTCCCGCAGAGGGAAAGGAACTCCTCGAGCCCATTCCCGAAATTCACGAGGAAAACGACATCTACCGCGCGCTTGGACTGGACCCCGTGGAGCCCGAGCTTCGTGAAAACATGGGGGAAATCGAGGCTGCCGAAAGCCACAAGCTTCCGCGCCTTATCGAATGGTCAAACCTTCGCGGCACTTTCCACAACCATACTACCGCGAGCGATGGCAGGGCTTCGCTGGAGGATATGATCCATGCCGCAAAGGAACTCGGACTCGATTACATCGGCATCGCGGACCACAGCAAAAGCTCGTATCAAGCGAATGGCCTCGATGAAAAACGTCTCGCGGCCCAAGTCGAAAAAATCCGTGAACTCAACGCCCTTGATCCCGATTTTCGTATTTTCACCGGCATTGAGTGCGACATTCTCAAGGATGGTTCCCTTGATTTCTCTGACGAGATCCTCTCCTCGCTCGACTATGTGGTTGCGAGCGTCCACTCCTCCTTCACCATGCCTGGACCAGAGATGACAGACCGCATCATTCGGGCCATATCCAATCCCCATGTGACCATGCTCGGGCATCTCACCGGAAGGCTCCTCCTGAGCCGTGACTCCTATCAACTCAACATTCCCGCCATCATTGAGGCCGCCGCCGCAACGGGAACCATCATTGAACTCAATGCGAATCCCCGTCGATTGGATATGGATTGGCGATGGTGGCCGCTTGCACGGGAGAAGGGCGTTAAATGCTCAATCAATCCCGACGCCCACACGACCGAGGGGCTTCAGGACATTATTTTTGGTGTCGGCATTGCCCGCAAAGGCTGGTTAACAAAAGACGATGTCGTGAACACGCAATCCCTCACGGCCATAGAAGCCACACTTCAAGCCAAGCGAGCCATGTTGCTCGCCCCTCGATCCTGATTCTTTTTTTGCAATGAACCCTTATTCTCAAATTTTTGCGCCCCTATCGGCGATGCTGATTTTTTTCAGTTTCGCGAGCGATCCCCTGCTGGCCAAGACGCCCGCACGGCCCCGTATTGAACCAGGTCTGGATCTCGCGGTGAAATGGAAGTGGAGCGTCCAATCGCAGGAGGATGCGGAATGGGGGCTTCGCCTCCGCGACATTCCGACCCATCAAGCGATACCCGCCGCTGTGCAGCCCCATGCTGCCGCCCCAATGACTTCCACCTACGAAGTCAAAAAAGGTGACGTTCTGGTTCGCATTGCCAGAAAATTCAAAGTCTCCACCAGCGATTTGATCAAACACAATCAGCTTTCGGGAGATCTGATCCAAATCGGCCAGATCCTTCAAATCCCTCCGCCGCAGGAGCGCCGCGCCACAATAGTCACACCAAGCAAGGGAACGGCCTCTCCCGCTACGCCTGCCCCCACCGATATCCTTGCCCAACGGGTTTTTCTCGACCGCCAAGGATTTTCGACCGGCCCGATCACCGACTCTCCCAACGCTGATTTTGAAAGGATTCTTCATCTTTACCAGAGCGAGCACGGAGAAATTCCTGCATCGACAGGAATCACATCGCCTTTGACGGATTACACGCTCCGGGCCTCCGACTTCCGATTCATCTCGCCGCACAAGTCTCCCGTTCCGCCACCTCCTGCCTACAATGAAATGGTATCC
>CAIWSO010000264.1 GCA_903915315.1 uncultured Spartobacteria bacterium
TTCGTGTTTTCCTCCACGCAGAGTCAGGACAGGCTTGCGGTTATTGTGAAGCAGGACGTTTGAGTAGGATGTCACGCAGTCATTGATGTCTGCGATACCACCAGCGCGTGATCCGCAGAAGGCCACCTCGGCACCACGAATCGTCATCTGACCGGAATCGTGGGAACTGATCCCCTGGTCGCCGCACATGAGCGCTTTGATATTTTCCAACACGATGTCGCGACCGGAACCGTGGAGGTTGAATCCGTCGTTGCCCACATAGCGAGTCGTGAGGTTGCGAATGAGAATATGGCTTGCGCCCGCCTCAAGAAGAACGCCTGGCGTTTGTTCGTCGGAAGTCAAAGTCACCCGACTGTTCTTTGGCGATTTGCCCGCCGGAAACTTGATGACATATCGACCATTTTCGAGAAAGCGCAGGCCGCCGCTGGGGGCATCCTTCGGGTCTTTTTCGTGAACCACCCAGATTGGGGTGTTATCAACAAAGATCGGAGATGCTTGGACCGGTCTCGTGTGCGGACGCACATCGCGTGCGAGCACCCATTCCTCTCCGAGTTGCTCCCAAGGTCCATCGGTTATGTCCGTGCCGAGATCGATGACGGCACCATTGCCCTCGACCGTGAGAGGTTGGCCTTCGGCTCCCCCGACTCTCAGCTCGAGGCACTCGCGGAAAACATTTCCGGCAGCGAGATGGATTGTCCCTGAAGCAGAGATCGATTCCACCGCCCGCTTGAGCGTCTTAAAAGCGACCGCCTTGTCGGCGCCGGAATTCCCGTCGTTACCAGTTTCGGCGTTGACATAGACTTCAGCTAATTTAGGAGCGGCGTGAGCGAGGTTTGCGAACAAGACTAAGGCGGCAGTGACAAGGGCAGTGTGGGTCATAGGGATATTCTGGCTGTTGGTCGTCTGAATGGAGGAGGGATTAAGAAAGTCGCGAGGGGGGGGGGCAACCGGCGGTCACTCCACCGTCACGCCCTCAGGAGATTTCGTCGCCTTCTTCTCACGCAGCGGAGCCTCAAAAACACTCGCCAACTCGGACCCGGCATGAGCTGGCACTGGCAGGTGAACAGAGAGTGCGATGAGAAAAGTAGAGTCATCCCTAAGGGCGAGGCGAGCAGGGATTTTTGACATATCATTTTATGATTTTATGTATTTCAATCTACCGCTCCACATCATGTCAAGACCTTATTGACTTTCCTCTTTGAAGTGCACGGACGATGCGGACGGCGGCAGAAAAGAGACGAGACCAAGGCGCGTTCACTTTGCGTAGCATGGCAAAGCACGAATCTCAGTTTCTTCTTCGCTCGCGCCGCAATGGACCTCGGATCGGGATAATCCAAAAGCTTACGCGTTAACGAAAGGATTGGGAGGCGACCTTCGTCGTCACTCGCTCAACAGTCGGCCGGATTGTCACAGGATCACTGATAGGACGGCCGGCGAGGAGATCTTTAATGGTGCGCGTCCGTGCCGAGACAAAGTCGTCAAGATCATACCAGATGCGAGTGATGTTTCTTGAGAGCAACGGCTGAATGTCGGGCCTGTTGCCATGACAGACGATGCGGAAGTTCTCACCGGGAGCGATGCCGAGTTCGCCCATGGCTTGAAGAGCCCCCGGGAGAAGGGCCTCATCGGAGAGAACCAGACTATCAGGGTGTTTCCCTGACGATGTCCAGAATTCACGAAATGCCTCCCAACCGGAGGAGGAGAGCTTAGGGCTGAGGTCACCGACCACCCAGGAGGGCTGCGCCTGGAGCCCGAGTTCCTTCGCCTTTGAAAAGAATATGCTCCGATCCAGTGCGCCACCCGATTCCCACCAACTGATCAACGCGACACGCTTCCCTCCTTGCTGAAGCACCTCAGTAAGCGCAA
>CAIWSO010000265.1 GCA_903915315.1 uncultured Spartobacteria bacterium
CCTTTTCTAGCCCGTTCCATCACGATCTCGGGATCACTGCCGCTAGCAATTTCCAAAATGAATGGTCCATGAAAATGGATTTGAACCAACTCGCGCATAAAGGCGAGCCAGTCGATCCGACCCTCGCTAGGCGGCAGATGCTCGTCACCGTGGCCTTTGTTGTCATGGACATGCAGCATTCTCAAGTAAGGTGCTAATTTGTACACGAGGCTATAAAGGTCGCCGGAAAGAAATGCGTGGCCGGTATCGAGACATCCTCCGACTTGTGTCGTCTCTAGCGCAGCAAGGATCCAAAGGATGTCATGGGAGTTTCCGAAAAGCAGGTGCGGAAGCTTGTTTTCCAAGACGCACCGGATACCCAGTTCGCTGCATCTCAAGGAAACGCGATTGAGGACCGAAACGACATTCTCGATGCGCACCAGTCGTTCCTCGCGACTTGGATGCTCGGCATTTTCTGGACCTGGATGGATGACGAAATAGTGCACACCCAGTACGGCGGCGGCCTCGACAGCGATGAGGATTTCGTCGAGCGAGTATTCACGGCGATCCAAATCGGTGGAGGAAATATCGATATCGTTCGCGAAGGGGGCGTGGAACGAATACGCCTCCATCCCGAGAGCTTTGATTTTCAAAGCGGCCCGTTGCACGGCTTCCGGATCTTTGTAGTTCAGATGAGCAGGAGAAAAAACGACCTCAATCATGCTGAATCCACTCGCCCTGATGGTTTCAAGGCATTCCATGATGTCGGTCTGGTAAAAACATCCCGTAGAAATTCCGATAGGCCAGTCAGTCATAGTCTTATAGTTTCCATTGTGAGATGTTGGTTTTTTCGAGTCGTTTCCGAGCGCATCCATTGCGCGGATGAGTTGGAATCCTCAGCCGCACAGATCTCGGCGAGCGTTTCTTTTAGACTCACGTTGAGACCTGCGAAAATCCGCACGTAGAAGTCTGCGCGCATGGAGGGCGAATAATCTATCCACTGGTCGCCCCAGCCGTAATCACGCTCAAACTTCGAGCGAATGAGTCCGGCGATATGCCTCGGATGCCACCCCTTTGCGAGAAGAGCCTCGGTGACCTTTCTCATGTTGCAGGGTTTTAAAAGGAGATCATTCGGAAAGAGGAGAGCGTTTCTCACAGCCCCCGGAAGTTCCTCGAGATGCGTCATATCGTAGGTGAGCGGCCAGCGGGCAACGGGCTCATGATCCTCGGAGTAAAAATACTCGTGGAAATGATGCAGCGGGGAATTCATGTAATGCTGTAAAAGCCGCCACATACCAACCGTATGGTCGGGGATGCTTGTGGAAATCGTCTCGGCCAATCTCGCCGCGAGATCCGGATCGTGCATGGCGAGCAGTCCTTGCTGGGTGTCCATTTTGTCGAGGGGGATAAAAATGATCGGGCCGATTTTGCCAATGTTGTTTTGACCGATAGCATGCAACTGTTGCCAAGGTTTGAAGTACGCGCTGAATGGAGCGCGGACAGTTCTTGTGGGCAACGGGTCTCCATATTCTGAGATATCGAGAGAGATCATTTCCCGTCCGCGGCCCTTTGCAGAGGGGTCGACCTCCACGGCCGTTAATTCAATGGGAATCGCGCACTCGGGAGAGGCCATTTCCAAAACGAGTCGGCTAATAAATTCCATGAGCATCCCAAGTCCCGCAAAGGCTTGGTGAAGGAGCGGCGAGTCCGCAGCATCTCGGAGCGTTTGCTGTGGGGCATTTGCGCCGGGGGCCTTAACTCCGATGGAGCAGAGTTTCCTGAAAACATCCGATGTGCGATTGATCTTCCATGCGAAATGATGACCGCGACCGCTCAACACATGGAGGGCGCGGATGCCGTAGTGCGCCAAAATGCGTTCGATGGCTTTGGCGACCGGTTCTTGCAGCTCAAATGTTCTCACCGGATCCAAATAAGGCTCGGCCACAAAATCAAAATTCACATATTCCACATCTAAATGGGCGATCAGCGATTCGCGATCCCCGAGGGACCGGCAAATATCGAGCCCATTATCGAGCTTCGAATAAAGTGTGTTGGGAAGTTCTGGCCGCCGCATGGCTTGGGTGGAGCTATCCGCCGTGATGTAGTCGCAGGTCGTGTTCTCCGGACTGGCGCCGCCGAGGAATTCCAAGATACGAGATCGCACAGCGGGCTTTTTGTAATACGACCGGAATGTCTGCAGCATGTCTTCCATGGCGGAGGAGGGAGCGGTTGAACGTGCGTGCCCGCGAGGGGGCACGCACGAGGACGCCCCCCTTAATTCACTGGGATTTCCAGCGACTTGGGTTTGCTGCTCTCCCCTTTGGGAAGATGCACTTTAAGAAGGCCATCCTTAAACTCGGCCTTGATTTCGGTGCGTTGAGTGCCCTCGGGAAGGGTGAAGGCTCTCTCAAAGGCGCCATAGCTTCGTTCCAAGCGATGCCAGCGGCGACCGGCTTCTTCTTTTTCGATTTTCCGTTCGCCAGAGATGCGGATCGAACCATTTTCGAGTTCGATTTTTACATCCTCCTTTTTCACTTCGGGGAGTTCGGCTTTAATAGTGAACTCCTTGTCGCTTTCTTCCACATCGACAAGAGGCGAC
>CAIWSO010000266.1 GCA_903915315.1 uncultured Spartobacteria bacterium
GATCTCGATCGTTCCCGCTATTGCGGGGGGCTAAGGTTCGGGATAGTGTTCAAGCTATGGCTAATTCTCGGACGCGCCTCTGGTTGATCTTCCCGCCTAAGCTGATCACTCGTCCGATTCTTTGGGAGCTCTCGAAAGAGTTCTCAGTTGTAACCAACATCCGACAGGCCAGCGTGACTGATGAGGTTGGAATTGTATCGCTCTCACTGGAGGGAGAGGCGGACGAGATAAGCAGGGCGATCGCATGGATGGAAGGGTTGGGGGTCAAGGTTGACCCAGTGGAGCTCAACACGATCGCGAGTTAGGCGGCTTAAGGTTTTGCAGCGTGGGAAGCTCCTCCTCGCAGGAGGGTTCGTTGTTCCTCCCGAAGGATCGGCCATTTTCTCGCACTTCAGTGATTGCAGCCCAATTTCAAGGGCTCGTCACTCGGCGCAATATTGTGAAGTTTACCTGCCCTCGTTCGTCTTTTCGACGAGAGCGGCAATTACAACGGGGGGGCCGTTGCCCCCGTTCTGGTCTTCACAAAATTCTTACAGATGAAAAGCACTGAATACGCGAGAGTTGTTGCACAATCTTTTCATCAAACCGAAAACCAACCCTTGCCTCATGGAGGTGCGCACCCTACAAAACCCGTTCGCCACAGAACCTGTTTTGTACCCGACTAAAGTCCACACATCGGATTTTCGACCCATACGTCGGCAAGTCTCCGGTGCTTCGACGGGCAGACGCGGCGATGTAGACCTTTTTCCCACAGTTTAGTTGCTTCCACCAGATTCATGAATATCCACGAATACCAAGCCCGCGAACTATTTCAAAAATTTGGGGTGGCCACTTCCAAAGGCCACGCTGCTTCGAGCCCTGAAGAGGTACATAAAGTTGCAGCATCGCTCGGAGTAAGCCAGATCGTCGTGAAGGCTCAGATTCACGCTGGCGGCCGAGGGAAAGGCGTATTCAAGAATGGATTTAAAGGGGGAGTTCACGTTTGTAAGACCCCCGATGAAGCCCGTGATCTGGCTGCAAAGATGCTCGGCCAAACATTGGTCACACCCCAGACTGGAGAGGAGGGGCGCGTCGTGAACAAGCTTCTGGTTGCGGAGGCGGTAGATATCTCCCGCGAACTATATTTCGCCATTCTTTTCGACCGTGAAACTTCTGGTCCAATGGTCATTGCCAGCACCGAGGGCGGTGTAGACATCGAATCCGTGGCGCACGATACGCCTGAGAAAATCCTCCGGATTGCGATTGATCCGCTCCTCGGCATTCAGGGCTATCAGACGCGCAAAATTGCAGCAGCGCTCGGACTCAGAGGTCCATTGATGACTCAGGCAAGCAAACTTTTCACTTCACTGTATCGGGCTTTTATCGAAAGCGATTGCTCACAGGTAGAGGTCAATCCCCTGGTGGTGACTCCGGACGGCCGCCTGTTGGCATTGGATGCCAAGTTCAACTTTGATGACAATGCTCTGTACCGGCAACCAGCTATCGTTGCGATGCGGGACAAAGCTGAGGAAGACCCGCGTGAGGTGGCGGCGAGCGAATATAGCCTCAACTACATAGGTCTGGATGGGAACATCGCCTGCCTTGTTAACGGCGCGGGACTCGCGATGGCCACGATGGACATCATCCAACATGCCGGAGGCAAACCCGCCAACTTCCTTGATGTTGGCGGCGGCGCAACTAAGGAACAAGTGGTAGCCGCATTCAAAATCATTCTCTCGGACAAAGCAGTAAGAGGTATCCTAGTAAATATTTTCGGAGGCATCATGGACTGCGATGTGATCGCCAAAGGCATCGTTGAAGCGGTTAAAGAAGTGGGCCTCCATCTCCCGCTAGTCGTACGCTTGGAAGGCAACAATGTTGAGGCGGGTAAAAAGACCCTCGCAGGAAGCGGAGTATCAATCATCGGTGCCACCAGTTTGGCCGAGGCCGCAGACAAGATAGTCGCTGCTGTCCACACGAAGTAACTCCCAACACGCAAAAGCGCTTCATTCTTAAGCCCACCGTTCACTCCTCCACTTTCCATGGCTATTCTTGTCACTCCGCAAACCCGAATCCTCGTCCAAGGCATCACCGGTAGTTTTGGCGCCAAACACGCCCAACTCTCACTCGACTATGGATCGAAAATTGTCGCCGGCGTCACTCCCGGAAAAGGAGGTCAGTTTTTCGAGCACGGTTCACACAAGGTGCCAATTTTTGACACAGTCGAAGAAGCCGCTCGCGAAACCGGCGCAACGGTATCAGTGGTTTTCGTCCCGCCCCCATTTGCGGCCGATGCGATCTTAGAGTCGGCCGACTCGAATCTCGACCTCGTCGTGGCGATCACTGAGGGAATCCCCGTGAATGACATGGTGCGCGTTAAGCGTAAAATGGTCGGCGGCAAAACCCGTCTAATCGGCCCGAATTGTCCTGGCGTAGTGACGCCCGGGGAGGGTCCAAACTCACAGGGCGGATGCCGTATCGGGATCGCTCCAGGTTACATTCACAAAAAGGGAAACGTCGGTGTCGTGTCTCGCTCGGGCACTTTGACCTACGAAGCTGTTTGGCAGCTGACCTCGCGCGGCTATGGCCAATCAACCTGCGTTGGGATCGGAGGCGATCCAGTCAACGGCACCTCGCATCTCGATGTCTTAAAAATGTTTAACGAAGACCCGGAAACCGAGGCGATTATCTTAATCGGAGAGATCGGGGGATCCGCTGAGGAGGAAGCTGCCGAATGGGCGGCGGCGAACTGCAAGAAACCCATTGCGGGATTCATTGCCGGCGCCACGGCGCCTCCCGGCCGACGAATGGGCCACGCAGGCGCAATCGTCTCAGGCGGAAAGGGAACAGCCGCGGGCAAATTTGCAGCGTTCCGAGCCGCCGGAATCGCGGTCGCAGAAACGCCGTCCGTGATGGCTGAAACCTTGCTTAAACGCTGGGGCAAACTCTAAGCTTTGCACGTGGCACGGTACGCCTCTGCTGCCCAATAACCATTCACACCCCATCTCGCCATGACTCTCGTCGCTAAAGGTCTCGAAGGAATCGTAGCCAACTCCACATCCATCTCCGATGTTCGCGGAGATATTGGACAACTGATCTACGCCGGTTACGACATCAACGAGCTTGCGGGGAAAGTGAGTTTTGAGGAGATCATCCACCTGCTTTGGCATGGTGAGCTTCCCACGCAGTCTGAGCTAGACGCCCTCACGGCAAAACTTCGGGCAGAGCGCTCTCTTCCCTCCGAAATCGTCAGTTTCTTAAAAACAGTTCCGCACACGTCGTGCCCGATGGATGTCATCAGAACCGGCGTCTCAATGCTCGGACTCTTTGATTCGAACAAGGGCGATGCGAATTACGATAGAGCCGTTTCCATCACAGCGAAAATAGGGATTATTGCTGCGTACTTCCATCGGTTGCGGCAAGGCAAAGATCTTCCTGTGATTCGGAAGGATCTAAGCGAGGCCGGGCATTTCCTGTACTTGATCAATGGCGAAGCACCGACGAAGGAAGCAACGGATACACTAGACATCGCATACGTTCTGCACGCCGATCACGGAATGAACGCCAGCACTTTTTCAGCACGCGTCACTGAGGCGACTCTCAGCGACGTATTTTCCGCCATTACATCCGCGATAGGTACCCTCAAAGGGCCTTTGCACGGCGGCGCAAATGAGGGAGTGATCCACATGCTTCAAGAAATTGGGTCCGAGGACCGTGTTGACTCCTGGTTGGAAGAACAATTCGCGAAAAAAGCGAAAATCATGGGTATCGGCCACCGTGTGTACAAGGTTCTTGATCCGCGTGCCCCGCATCTCAGGAACATGGCGATCAAGCTTACCCAACAACTCGGTGAGCCAAAGTGGATTCGTATGAGCGAGCGCATCGCCGAAGTCATGCGCGAGCGCAAGCATCTGAATGCTAACGTCGATTTTTACTCCGCCACCGTCTACTACTCGCTGGGGATTCCCACCGATTTGTTCACGCCGATTTTTGCAATTTCACGCACAGCAGGTTGGACAGCGCACGTATTAGAGCAACTTGCTGATAACAGGCTTTACCGTCCTTTGAGCGAATACACCGGGCCAGCAGTCGGCAAGACCGTGAAACCCATCTCGGAACGCTAACCGAGAAACCTCTCATTTATTTTTGCCAAACTCGGACGTAATCAAAAACAACCGAGTCCGGCAGACTTGCTCGTTGGATGTTTCCGGGCCACCATCCTTCCTGAGTTTGAAATTGAACGCGTGCTTCGAAGTAGCCGTATTTCGCAGAGAACAAGCCGTCAGTGCAAATCATGCCCGTCAGGATTTTGTCATCTTTACGACTGCAAGTGATTAATAAATGCCCGGCCCCATCCAGGGCGATTGCAGATGTATCGTTTACCCCGTCCTTGCGAGGCCCAAGATAGCGGTGCTTCCACTTCGCCGTATCAAGAGTTGGTCCGTCAAACTCGTCGCTCCAAACAAGCTTATAATCCGTAGTGGGCGGCCCATTGAGGGGTTGACCGCCAACTCCCGAATCAATCAGTTTACCAACTTTTTCAGCCCACATTTCACCGTGCTTTTGTAATCCTGCACCGTTGAAATGAACGCCGGTACGATATTCGGCGCGCAGAGTATCGGTGTCGGGTCCCTGCAAAGTCAGCCCACTTTCCCAAGCGCGTTGCTGTGCCAAACGAAACTCAGCATCTGAAGGGTCGCTTTCCGTGTGATAGGTCGTTTGCGCTGAAATCCATGGCAGACGCCACCCGGCATAGGCGCTCACCGAATGAACAAGTGTTTTGAGAAAAACAAAGTATTGCTCCCCGGAAATCTGACGCTCCGCAGGATACCCTCCCCGCGCCTGACCAGCATCACTCTCCCCCTGATGCCATAGGACTGCCCGCGCACCACGATTCCCAAGAGCGTCGACGCGAGAACACAGGCTACCATACAGCTTTCCGTCGCTCGTGAATTTACCATCCGCAGTTGGAATCACTCCTTTGCCAGTGGTTGTTTGCTGATCAAATGCTGTTCCCTCGGGCAGCCATTCCCGCACGCTGGTCGAACCAACCGCAGTCGGAACGATACCAACTGGCACGTTGAATCGTTTTACAATCGCATCCCCAAAAACCGGCATAAAACTACCGCCCTTGCCTGAAGCCCCGCGCTGCGGATCATCCGCGAGCCCCCATGTTTTACCATCGAAAGCAGACAAACGCCCGCTCTGCGGATGTTGCAGAACAGAGCCATAATTCGCGGCATTCGATTGCCCAGCCACAATGAAAACCTCCCCAATTCCAAAGCTCCCGACCGAAGAACTTGTGGCCAATGTTCCACCGTTGAGCGCACGCACCTCAAGCCGATACCAACCGCCTGCTGGGGCCGTAGCCACAAAATTGAAGCCTCCTTTTTGGAGGGCTGCAGGAAACTCAACCCACTTCTCCGGCAGCGCGTTGCCATCCAAACTTTGCCCTACGACCCTATACTCCCATTGTTCCGCTTCAATTGAGCTTCGGCCGTGCAGTCTAAAAGTGCCCGTATTCCGATCACTCCTCTGGAACACCTGAAATTCCTGGGGCGACTGAATAGCCAACTCAGCGCCAGAAATCTGCGTTTGCAGAAACCCCACCAGTAGAAAGGACAACCCCGCAAAAGCATGCGCGAAATACCGACCGCTAGGGGGGACACATGACATGATCAC
>CAIWSO010000267.1 GCA_903915315.1 uncultured Spartobacteria bacterium
ATCCATCGCAGCGTTAGAGCGGTCGGATGTTAACCGATTGGTCGTAGGTTCGAATCCTACCTCAGGAGCCATTTTTTCTCCATTCGAGATATGGCAACCTTTCGCCTAAGCCATCTTGGCCCATGCTTTGAAAAACTCTAGCGCCGTGTCTCTGAGTGAAGGGAGCACGCGAAAAGCCTCTTTTTTCAGCGACGCGAGATCGACCCCATTCGCAATGAGATCATCGGCGCCATCGTCCACCAACTCCTGAAAAAGGGCTGGCGTCATTTCGAGGTGAAATTGAAAGGCGTAAGTGGCCCGACCATATCGAAAGGCCTGATTAGTCGTGAGGGCGCTCGAGGCCATGCACTCCGCGCCGGCAGGAAGACCGAAAACATCACCATGCCAATGCGTGGGAGAAATCGGCGACGGCCATGCCGAAAGCAAGGGATCGCTGACGGCGGACGCGCTGATTGTTACAGGGAAAAACCCAAGCTCTTTTTGTTCGGCTCGGTAAACGTCCGCACCAAGCGCCTTGGCGATGAGTTGCGCACCAAGACAAAGACCCAGCACTGGCTTGTCGGCCAAAATCGCTTTTCGCACGAGCGCGCATTCCTCTTCCAGATAGGGAAACTCCGCCACTTGGTAAGCGCTCTGACCTCCACCTCCGAGCGCAAGGGCATCAAAACCCTCCAGATCGACTGGAATTTCTTCGCCAAGGTAAGGGTGCCGGATTTCCAATTCGACTCCTTCGGCCGATAAGGCATCCGCAAGCAGGCCGGACTTGTCGACATCCCCATGCTGAACGAAGAGAACTTTTTTCACTCCGCGAATTTGCGTGGGAATTTGACGCATTCAAAAGCAAAAACCAAAAAAACCTCAAAAAATAACCGATCTCCCTCATTTCTGAATTGCCAATGACAGGCGCAATGAATGAGATTACAGCGATTCGTTGGGATGGAACCCATCCACCAACATTTTTGAATAACCGATGCCAAGAAATATACGTCCTATGATAAGCGTCACTGAAGAAGAAGTTGCCATTGATCCTGTTGATTACGCGCAGGCAAAAATCAACAAGTCTCTCAGCTCAAAAGATAAAATTGGCCTCCTCCGCGAGATGCTCCGCATCCGGCGCTTTGAGCAAGTAGCGCTGAAGTTTTACAATCAGGGCGTTATGGGTGGCTTCCTTCACCTCTACATCGGGCAGGAAGCGGTCGCCGTGGGCACCATTTCTCTCATGGGAGACAACGATCACGTGATCACCGCCTACCGTGATCACGGTCACGCTTTGGCCGTCGGGATGGGCATGAATGAATGTATGGCCGAGCTTTTAGGAAAAGCCACGGGATGTTCCCGAGGCAAGGGTGGCTCGATGCACTACTTTGCCCCTGATAAAAATTACTGGGGTGGACACGGCATCGTTGGTGGACAGACGCCACTTGGCCTTGGGCTGGCCTACGCTCTCAAATACAAGGGACTCAAAGGTTGCTGCTTCTGCTACATGGGCGACGGCGCCGTGAACCAAGGTGCCTACCACGAATCCCTCAACTTGGCTGCTCTCTGGAAACTGCCCGTTGTTTATGTGATCGAGAATAACAAATATTCGATGGGAACAACGATCGACCGTTCTTCCGCGATGAGAAATTGCCTCGCCGAGCGCGCTGATGGATACGGCATCGTGTGGGATATCGCCAACGGCGAAGATCTCTACGAAGTTCGCGCCAAGGCCCACAACGCTCTTGAGCGCGCCCACAAGCACTCGTTGCCCACCGTTCTCGAGATCGACACCTACCGCTATTACGGACACTCCGTGGCCGATGCCAACGCCAAGAAATACCGCTCGCCAGAAGAAATCGAACGCTACAAGGCCCACCACGATCCACTCCGTCTCTGGCAAAAGCGCCTCGTCGACGAAGGCGTCATGACGGTCGAGGAAATTGAAAAGCTCGACGAGAGCATCAAGGACGAAGCCAATGCCGCTGCCCAATTCGCCCTCGACAGCGAATTCCCCGCGCCCGAAACGATCTTTGAAGATGTTTATTGGGAAGTGGACAACAACACCGAGGCCGGATCGACCGGTCGCCACTTCTTCGGGGATTAGCCATCGCCTCTCGCTTCGCCAACCACCATCCGCATCTAAGCGGAAATCGCCTTTTTAAAATTTCCATTATTAGAACATGCCGCAAATAACCTACCGCAAAGCGATCAACGATGCCCTCGCCGAAGAGATCATCCGCGATGAAAATGTCGTCATCATCGGCGAGGAAGTGGCCCGCTACAACGGTGCCTACAAAGTCACCGAGGGTCTCTGGGACCGCTTTGGCGACAAGCGCGTGGTCGATGCCCCCATCAGCGAAGCGGGCTTCATCGGCATGGGCGTAGGCGCTTCGATGCTCGGCATCCGCCCAGTCATGGAATTGATGTTTTGGAGTTTTGCCTACGTCGCTTGGGACCAAATCATCAACAATGCCGGACAAGTTCGCTACATGAGCGGTGGACTCATCAACTGCCCGATTGTGATTCGCGGTCCCGCAAACGGCGGCACCAATGTTGGCGCCACCCACTCCCACACTCCCGAAAACTTCATCGCGAACACACCCGGCCTCAAGGTCGTGTGTCCCGCCACCGCCTACGATGCAAAGGGCCTCATGAAGGCCGCTATCCGTGACAACGACCCCGTCTGCGTGATGGAGAATACCCTTCTCTACGGCGAGACATGGGAAGTTCCGGATGAAGAATACGTGATCCCTCTCGGTGTCGCGGACATCAAGCGCGAGGGAACCGACATTTCCTTCATCGCTCACGGACGGGCCGTGATCACAGCCCTGAAAGCCGCTGAAATCCTCGCTGCCGAGCATGGCATTCAAGCGGAGGTTCTCGACTTGCGCTCGATCCGTCCGCTCGACGAAGAGGCGATCCTCAAGACAGTGGCAAAAACCCACCGCGTCGTGCTGGTGGATGAAAACAAGCCCTTCTGCGGCGTATCCGCTCAAATCGCAGCGATGATCCAAGAACAAGCCTTCGATGATCTCGACGCTCCAGTGCAGCGCGTATGCTCGCTCGACGCCCCTGCAATTTACTCCCCAGCCTTGGAGAAGATCCAACTCCCAACACCGGATCGCGTCGTTTACAAGGCGCTCCAAATCCTTTGATCCATTTTTAAAAGAGAAACCACCCGATATGACTGAACTGAAAATGCCAAAACTGAGCGATACCATGCTCGAGGGCACGCTTGTGAAATGGCACAAAAAAGTCGGCGATAAAATTTCCGTCGGCGATGTGATCGCCGATGTGGAAACCGACAAGGCCACGATGGAAATGGAAGCCTTCGATGACGGCATTCTCAACCAAATCGTGATCCCCGAAGGCGGCATCGTCAAAGTCGGCGAATGCATCGCTCTCATTGAGGGCGGCAAGCCGAACATCGAAAAAACTCAGACTGCGGAACCTGCCGCAGACGCTCCGGCCAAGACCGCCACGACGATCGCCGCGCCCCTAGCCCCGCTTTCTCCGAAGCCCAAGTCGAGACCAACGGTGGCCCGCGAAGGCACAAGCGCCAAAGCCTCTCCGCTCGCCCGCAAGATCGCTCTCGAACGCGGAGTTGATCTTTCCCGAATCACGGGCACCGGCCCCGGCGGCCGCATTGTCGCTGCCGATATCACTCTACAAGGCGCCCAGGCCTCGCGTCCATCCGCCGCTGCAGCACCGCAGCAACAAATCCCGGTTCCGTTCTCGGACGCGGACACCAAAACTCCGCTCTCCGGAATGCGCCGCACGATCGCGGAGCGCCTCCTGATCAGCAAAACGCAGATCCCGCATTTCTACCTCACGATGGAGATCGACGCCGGTCCGCTCAGCGAACTCCGGAAGGAAATCAACGCCAACGCCGAGGCAACGGGCTCGCCCAAAATCACGATCAACGACTTTGTCCTCCTCGCAACCGCCCGCGCGGCCGCGCTGCATCCAAAAGTCAACGCCGCCTTCGCTGGCGACTCGATCGTGCAATACGCCAGCGTCAATCTCTCGGTGGCCATCGCCGTCGAAGACGGACTCATCACTCCCGTGATTCGAGACGCGCAATCTCGCTCACTCCGCGAGATCAGCACCGCCGTGAAGGACCTCGCTGTCCGCGCCCGCTCGAAAAAAATCAAACCCGAGGAGTATCAAGGTGGCACCATCACCATCTCAAACCTCGGCGCTTACGGCGTGGATAGCTTTTACGCGATCGTGAATCCCCCACAGGCCACTATTCTGGCCGTTGGCGCGATCGTGAAAAAACCCGTGGTGAATGCGGCCAATCAAATCGTGGCTGGCCAAAGAATGAACATCTCACTGAGTGGAGACCATCGCGTTGTCGATGGCGCCACCGGAGCCGAATTCCTAGCCGCCATCCGCAAGAGCCTCGAAGCTCCAGCAAGCCTTCTTTTGTAATACAAAACAAAAGATAGAAAAAACCTGTTGTCGTACCTCCGTTCGACAGCTAGAAAACTCCCTCGCTTTTTACAGTTAATAATCACACATGAATCCTAAAGGCAGAATCGCACAAGTTATCGGACCCGTTGTGGACGTTGAGTTCAACAACGCCGGTGGAGCTCTCCCAAAAATCTATGACGCCCTCGAGGTGAACTTTGAGACCGGTGGAGAACAAACCCGCCTCACACTCGAAGTCCAGCAACACCTCGGAGAAAATTGGGTCCGCGCCATCGCCATGAGCTCGACCGAAGGTCTCAGCCGCGGAATGGAAGTCGCCGCCCTCGGTGCTCCTATTTCCGTCCCAGTAGGCGAAGGCGTTTTGGGCCGTATTTTCAACGTGACCGGTGATCCCACAGACGGACGCGGCCCCGTGCCCCACGAGAAAAAATACCCCATTCACCGCAAGGCCCCTACCCTTTTGGAGCAAAACACCCAAGCCCAGATCCTCGAAACAGGCATCAAGGTCATCGATCTCATCTGTCCCTTCACCAAGGGCGGTAAAGTCGGCGCCTTCGGTGGTGCCGGCGTCGGAAAGACGGTCGTCATCATGGAGCTCATCAATAACATTGCCAAAGGCCACGGCGGATACTCCGTCTTTGCCGGCGTGGGTGAGCGCACCCGTGAAGGTAACGATCTCTACGCCGAAATGAGCGAGTCCGGTGTTATTAATCAAAAGAACCTCTCCGAGTCGAAAGTGGCTCTGGTTTACGGTCAGATGAACGAGCCTCCCGGCGCCCGTCTCCGCGTGGCTCTATCCGCCCTCTCGATGGCTGAGTATTTCCGTGACGAGAAAAACCAAGACGTTCTTCTTTTCATCGACAACATTTTCCGCTTCTCGCAAGCCGGAGCCGAAGTGTCCGCCCTCTTGGGACGTACACCGAGCGCGGTGGGTTACCAACCTACCTTGGCCGCTGAGATGGGCGATCTCCAAGAGCGCATCACCTCAACCACCAAAGGTTCCATCACCTCGTTCCAGGCCGTTTACGTTCCTGCTGACGATTTGACTGATCCCGCGCCAGCCAACACGTTCGCGCACTTGGATTCGACCATCGTGCTTGAGCGTTCGATCGCCGAGCTCGGCATCTATCCTGCCGTGGATCCATTGGCATCCACCTCGAAAGCCCTTTCTCCCGACATCGTCGGCGAAGAGCACTACCAAGTGGCTTCGGGCGTTCAACGTATTTTGCAGCGCTACAAAGACCTTCAAGACATCATCGCCATTCTTGGCATGGACGAGCTTTCGCCTGACGACAAGCTCCTCGTCTATCGTGCCCGTAAAATCCAACGCTTCCTCTCGCAACCCTTCCACGTTGCCGAAATCTTCACCGGCACGAAGGGTCAGTATGTTAGCACGGCTGAGACGATCCGTGGATTCAAGGAAATCCTGGAAGGCAAGCATGACGATGTTCCAGAAAGCAATTTCTACATGAAGGGCGGCATTGACATGGTCAAGGAGGGCTAAGCCTCCGGACCGTCATTCCCATTTCAAAATAAAATATCATGCTTCGACTGGAAATTGTCACCCCTGACGCGAAGACCTTCTCCGACGATGTCGACTCCGTAGTGATTCCCGGCATCGAAGGGGAGTTGGGTATTCTCCCGCTACACGTCCCACTCATGACCCAGCTTCAACCTGGCGAATTGCGCGTGATGAAGGGCGGAGTGGAAACCCGCCTCGCCGTGGGTGAAGGCTTTGTCGAAATTGGCGCTGCCAAAGTGTCCATTCTCACCGACATGGCCGTTCGCGAAAGCGATATCGATGAAGCCGCCGCCGAAGAGGCCATCCGTCGGGCCGAAGCCGCGATGTCGGGCAAAAAACTCAGCGATGAGGAATATGCCACCACCAGCGCTTCCCTCCAACGTTCCTTGGCACTTGTACGCGTGAAGCGTCGCCGCCACCACTAGATCGGCATTTAACCCAACTCCATGGAATCCCTGCGAATCGCTGCTTCAAAGGGACTCCGTGATCTTCTCGCCGAGGCTCTCCATGCCGGCTTTTTTAAAGTCGGTCAAATTTTCTTTCGACCCACCGGTGACGGCTTTCGTCTCTGTCACCATGAGGACGAGGGCCGCTCGGATCTGAAGGTCTACACCGACGCGGAAGAGGCCGCCGGCATCGCCCTTATTGATGATGCCAATCAATACCGACCGCTCAAGACGGCTCCGAACCTGAAGCATGGGTGGGAACTCCTCACGCCCGATTTAAAGGGCCTTCACCTCGCCCTGGATCTCCTCTACCCCGCCGCCTTAGGGAACTGGCGTGCGCTTCTCCTGAGCGAAACCGTCTCCACCCCCCTACGCGATACCGTGAACCGCCAAACTGGCATGTATCGCATCACCGGATTGATTACCGACGAGGAGGCGCAAGGCCTCATCGAAAAGCTCTGTCAACCGGGATGCCTACGCCAAATCCAATGGCCGATTCCCTCCGAGGCCCCGCACCATATTCCCTCTCTCAACGCCCTCGAGATCCCGCTCCTTTGCACCGAAGCCTGCTGCCTGCTCATCGCTGAAGCCCGTACAACGGTCAAAAGCAGGAAACCGCAATAGCGATTCTTTTCATCGTCTGTTTGACAAAACTCGGGATTTCGATTTCACCAGTGTTGTGAAATCACCTTTTCTACTTCTTCTCTGCGCCATTGTCATTCCGATGGTTGGCTGCAATACCACCACTTCCCATCGAAAACACTACGACCCCGTAGGCTACAAACCCAAAAATCCCGCGAACGTTCGAGTCAAAGTCTCTTTGCAAAACCGAATGGTTTATGTGCTCGAGGGAAATAAACCCCTTCTCGTCACGGCCACAGCTATCGGAAGACCCGAAACTCCCACCCCCAAAGGCAACTTCCGCGTGATCGATAAAATCGAAAACAAACGCTCGATGTCCTATGGCTTTTGGGTCAATGGCGA
>CAIWSO010000268.1 GCA_903915315.1 uncultured Spartobacteria bacterium
CTTCACATTGCCTTTGCAAGCCATTGCTGTTATCGCAATCCTGATCTACATCTGGAACGCTTCCGCTAATTAATTTCCATGCGCTTTACCAAGTTGTCCTCATCGACAAAAGTCACTGAAGAGCAGAGTCGCTTGTCAAAAGCGCATGCGGGTCTAGTTCGCCAAGAGCAGGCGCTTAAAAAAACGCTCATCCATGAGG
Organism: uncultured Spartobacteria bacterium; assembly: GCA_903915315.1. GTDB lineage: Bacteria > Verrucomicrobiota > Verrucomicrobiia > Chthoniobacterales > Terrimicrobiaceae > UBA967. The sequence continues at coordinate 200 of CAIWSO010000268.1, forward strand.
CCAAAAAAGAGCAGGAGAGAAAGAAAGAGCAGGAGCGTAAAAAAATAAAGGTTCAGGTCTCAACCGCCTTGCAAGCCCCATTCAGCAAGCCGCGCAGCGGTAACTCATCCTATTCCCAAAAGGGTAAGCCTCGTCTGGCGCGCGAAATCCAGAATGATAAAGTGAAGTTTCTTCTTCTGTGTCTGGTTTTTGCGGTAATCATTGTCATGCTTTGGCGTGCGATCCCTTCTTAGGGAATTGTCTTTCTGCTGATTTACGGAGTCTCTTCTTTGATGGACTCGAGTTGGCCGTCCTTTCGGAAAATCCACTGGGTATTGAGATCATCGGCCTCGCCTTTCCAGCCTGGTCTGGAGGAGAGGACATTCTGCAATTTCAGCCACTGGGATTTGTAATCGAGACCATGGCTCCAAAGGTGGCCTTCGTAGCCGCAACTGACGGGCCATCCGAGCAGCATCACCGGGTTGTTGAAGGCGGGATCGATGGCAATCCGAGAACCCCTTGGGACATTTTGTAATGCCATCTCGGTCGCTGCGAGTTCTGAGCGGGTGATGAGTTTGTATCCATGGCGACCATCGAGGCCCCCAACCAGAGACAGAGCACCACTGCAAAAAAGAGCAAAGCAAAGGATGATCCGGAAAAGCTGAGGAAGTGGCGCAATGAGGCTTTGCCAAAGAAACGGCGCGCACACGAGCCACGCCCAAAGCAGCATTTTCGTGTTATCCCATTCCCACGGCGCAAACGCAAAAAGGAAGCAGATGACGAAGATGCCTAGCGCGGGAAAACAAAAGCTCCGGGATCGCGAGTCGCCTCGAATTGCAACCATCACCAGCAAGATGAAAAGCAAGGGCAGCGTAATGCCAAAATTCAGAATCCAGAAATACAGGCCTCCATCCGCCTGCATCCACCCCGGCAGCCAGCGAAGGCCAGATGAGGATGAGAATCCCCCAGTGATGAGATACATCAGTCCCGTGGCTGGAATCAGGGCTGCGCCAACAAAAGTGAATAGCGCACGTCGGGATGTGGGTTGAAAAACAAATATGCCAGCCAGAATGAAGCTGAGAACCAAGAATGCATGGGCGCTGAAAATCGGCAGGGTGACATAGAGTAGAAATTGAACCGCGCGTGGAATCCCTGCCCCATTTCCAAAAAAATCCTCCCTCCAAGCTCGGAGAAGCAGAAGCCCGCAGGGAAGCGCGTAGAGAAGGCCACGCTGAGTCACAAACATCGATAGGAACAGGTTTTTCCATGCCAGTTCGGTTTGAAAATCCATGATCTTTCCAGTGTAAAAAAAAGCGAATCCTGCGATGCCGCCGTTGAACAAAAAAGCGGCGATCGCAAACGCACCTCCCCATCTCCAAAGCGCCCAGGCTGTGAGGGCGGAACCAAGCAGTCCCGTCCAAATGAGCCCCCTCTCGACGGGGAGTCCCGAGAGTAGGAGAAGGCTGTTCCACAAATCCATGCCCAGTGGGTAAACGAGCGGGGATCCAGATAGAATAGGGCTTTCCGGCCAAAATTTCGGGCCCGAGGCGAGGTAGCGAATGAATTGGAGGTGAATCGAGATATCGCCC
>CAIWSO010000269.1 GCA_903915315.1 uncultured Spartobacteria bacterium
ATCAAGGCGCCCCTTCATCACCTCGCGCAGCGTTTCGGGTTGCTCATGAATTTCTTTATGCATGAAGTGGGCATACCTGCCCCTGCCCTCACGTTTGGGGGGAACCTCGACCCTCACGGGAGCCGGCGACGTGGCCTCGCCGCCCGACACTCTGTGAACCTCATAGGTATTTCCATCAAGCGTTGCGATATCCCCATCCTCCAGATAAATGACCTCATTCACCCAGTCAGCGATGGCATCAACATCACTTGAGAGAAATTGCCCCCCGTCACCGAATCCCACAATGAGCGGACTTCCCTTGCGAGCCGCTATTAAAAAGCGGCCTGTATCTGCATGAAGGAGGCCGATGCCGTATGTCCCGAGCGCTTGGCCCAATGCATACCTGACCGCTGCCACAAGCGCTTCTCGATCTTGAACGGGAGAGTTATCGAATGCCTCACCTATCAAGTGAGCGAGGACTTCCGTGTCCGTTTGCGACACAAAGGCGTGCCCCCGCTCGCGCAGCCCATCACGAAGGGTCTTATGATTTTCTAGAACTCCGTTATGCACAAGAGCGAGGCGTCCCGAGGCATCAAAATGGGGGTGCGCATTTTGCTCTGTGACAGCTCCGTGTGTAGCCCAGCGCGTGTGACTGATGCCGGTATCCCCATCAAGCGGAGACTCATTCAGCGCCTCCGCCAAACGAGAGACACGTCCGATACTTTTTCGTGTTTCAATTTCTTTTCCATTCCAGATGGCCACGCCTGCCGAGTCATAGCCCCTGTATTCCAACCGACCCAGCCCCTCGATTAAAAAGGGCTGGGCAGCTGCTTCACCGATGCATCCAATAATTCCGCACATATTTTCGTTTTTTATTCTAAGGTTGGTTCCTATTTCAGGGTTCCATTCAGCGGCACGAATTGGTATCCGAGCCCCTTGAGTCCGGTGATGGTTTTGCCCAGCTCGCTAGGATCCAAATACCAGTGAAAGTAAAATCCGGCCCATCCATCGCGGACGACCTTGAGAGCCTTGGCGCGCCTAATAAGATCAGCCGAAAGACTTGGCGGCTGAAGCTCATACCATCCCACAGGATCAATGTAGCCGATACTTTCTGGGATACGTTTTAGCCCGTATGTATCTCGATAGATATAGGGAGAGTTAAGCTCCGTGGCTTGCGTGATGCCTTTGCCATCGGGGAAAAAGAAAATGGCCCGATCGCACGCAAACGGATACAGGCTCGCGAAGACTTTGTAATCCGTACTCGATGCTAGATAGTGCGGAGTCAGCCAGCCCACGGGATTGAAACCCGCATTTTTAAGGATGTTTTGGCCGTTAATGACTCGATTTCTAGCCCAAGTCGTCGAGTCGCCGGTCAGCGGACCCACAAGTGTCAAACGGCCTTCTGCATCGGCTGTGACGCGGTAAAACTCATAATCGTCGCCGCTCACACCGGTGTAGGGGTTCATGAGTCCATCGATTTGGTGAGTCGTTCCATGCTGGAGCACCTGACCGCCAGTCTGAACCCAGAGCTTCATTTCCTTTGTGAAAGTCGAGTTGGCCGTGACTTTAACGGTTTCAGCGATGCCATTGTTATAAATTCCAGACCAATCCCGATACCTCGGAATCATGCTAATCGTGAAAGGCACTGCTGCCGCCTTGAGTGCCTGTCTGAGATTGGCCAAGGTGGGCACATCCGCTTCCGGGCCGACATCCTCAATGCGAAAGTAGGCGCGGTGTTGCTCCGCATGCTGAATTCCAAGCATGTCGTGGAGCAGATCTTGAAATGCCAGTGAACGATTTTCGAATGTGGTTGAAACCATCGGCATATCGCCCACGAACCAGAAGTTGGAACTCTGGACGATATAGGGCCAAGCCTTTCCTGTATTATCAAGGCAAGTCGCAAGAACCTTGGCTTTGACTTCATCGACCACTTCGACACGCGACAAGCCCAAATCAAACGGCTCTTTCAACAATTCCGTATCTTTGTAAATGACCTTGGGATGGGTTTCGCCGGAATAACTGAGCAACCGAAAACCATATTTGTCCGTGAAGGCTTGCTTGGGTGCGTAGGTCGATAAATCCCATGCATACCGCCACAGATTCACCCCCATCCAGACGAACGTCTTGGTGGTCGAATCGATATCCGCCTGGAAGATCGCCGGGAGCGGCGTTTCATTCCAGACCGAGCCCAAGTAAAACGTCGCATCATATTTTGCGATGTCTCCTGTGACGTATGTTGCCAGCGGCTTCAGAGTGACTTTGGCTTCAAAGTGGCCAAGCAGATTCTGAAGTTTGACTGAGTATACCTTACCGAGCCAGCCATACTGACCGTCGTTGTCATAAACGACCAATACGGATGGCACGACTGGCACTGTTTGGCTTTGGCCGGTAGCTGGAAAAAAGACCAGCATACTCGCCGTCACCAACCCAATCACGCATCCGCACTGGATGAGTAGCGATATGGACCCGAATCGCGTTTGTTTGTTTGTTTGTATTGTCTTCATAGTTTTCATTGTCTCTATGAAGTTCGACGAGGGCCCTTATCGCCGCCATGGGGTCATCGCCCCCAATGCCTGCAGAACCAATTCTAGAGTGGCAGAAGAGTCTGCACCATGTTATCGATCACCCCGGATGAGATCGCATATCGCGTGAGACTTGCGGTATCGTGGATGCGAAGTTTATCCATCAGATTCTGGCGATGTTTCTCCACCGTTTTGATACTGATGTTCAGTTCGCCAGCGATTTGCTTATTGGCTCCGCCTTCGGCAATGAGCTGAAGAACCTCGACCTCACGACAGGTTAATTTAACCGCCTTCTTCTCGTCACCGCCTGCTCCCAAATCATCATAGATACTCTTCATCCGGCGTGAAATGGACGGGCTAAAAAAGCGATTCCCTTTGGAGACCTCTTGGATCGCGTGCATAAGAAGATTGGAGGGAGAATCCTTGAGCAGGTATCCTTGAATGTCTTCGTCCACCATCTTCTGGATATATTGATCGGTGCTGAAGGCGGTGAGGAGAATCACCTTCACCTCAGGGGCGAGATGCCGGATCTGTCGAGCGGCCTCCAATCCGTTCAATCGCGGCATCCCAATATCCATCAGTAAAACATTCGGGCGTTTTTCCAGCGCGAGGTCCACAGCTTTCCTTCCATTGTCGGCCTCAGCCACGATGGAAAAGTTTTTATCCGTTGCGATCAACGAATGAAGGGACTCGCGGAGAAAGGTGTGATCATCCGCAATCATTACCGAAATAGTCGCCGTAGGTGAGGCGTGGCCATTTTTTTTCGTGGCTACAGGAACTCGAAGCTTAGCTATTGGCGGTGCGTTCCGCCTGCTGGGGGTGAGGACTGGCTTGGCTCGATAGGACGTTTTTATTTTTGTCATGGCGGATTAATACCAGCATATTTTTCGCCAGCAATCGGACCGCCCCGCATGGAGCATGCCGAGTATTCCACGGCACCATGTAGTGGGATTCCCCATCCACAAGGTGCCACACTCTGTAAACTCACTCCAAGGCGCGCTTTTTAGCCTCTTCAGCCCTGTAGGTTGTTTGCGTCAAGGTCGCACGTTCCATAGCAGCAAGTGTGCGCCCCTCGCTACGCACTTTGCTGTTCACCGTTTTTCCCGCATTCGTTCGAGCTCGGTCTTCACGCGAAACAGAAATACGGAGCTTCGGGGGTGTTTTTTTTGTTTTGGTTTTCGTTTTCATAAAAAAGCGCGTCGTCGCTAAACCAAGGTCCGAGAGGTATCGCGAGCGCTCCATGGGGTGTTGTCCCCGTTGGCAAAACAAGCGAGCGGATGTCCGTTTGTCACTCACATCATGAATCATCCCATGCTCGCAAAATTCGCCATCAACTACACCGTATTCCCGGATCACAACAAACGCGTGGACACCCACCACACAGACGACCCCGTCGAGGCCGAAAGCTTCCTCATGCATCTTCTGGCGAGTGGATCACGCATTATAGAAATCAAGCACGACGGCGTGCCAATGGAGGCTCATCAGTTCGATCGTATGCTCCGCGTTGCTGCGGAACGACTCGCTGCGCGTCTGCTCAGTGTTTCGCTCCACATGGATTATGTCGAAGTGAAACACCGCTTCGGCTTCGCCTCTTAGGAAAATCGTCGGGGTATCACCCCATTGAGAGTTTCAGCTCTGCGATGTTCCGTGGAAGTCCGGTGAAAACTGGCAGTCAACGCCAACTCATCGAAACAACTTAAGCCAACAAACACACACATGAATATAATCACACATTGGAATCCCAAACGGGATCTTGAACACCTTCAAAACCGCCTTCATATATTTTTGGGAAACCAGATCGGATCGTCACAGGGCAGCGGTCAAGCGGAGACTCAAAGCGAATGGACACCCTTGGTCGACATTGCCGAGAACGACAAAGAATTCACTATCAAGGCGGATCTGCCCGAAGTGAAAAAAGAGAATGTCAAAGTGACCCTTGAGGATGGTTCGCTCTGTATCGCTGGTGAGCGAAAACAGGAAAAAGATGGCCAAAGACGATTCCATCGCATTGAGCGGCCCTATGGTGCCTTCGAGCGGCGATTCAGTCTCCCCGAGGCCGCTCTCGCTGACAAAATGAAAGCGGAATTCGAGAATGGAATGCTGCGTGTCCACATTCCGAAAGCGGAGGAAAAACGCCGCGAAACCATGAGTATCGAAATCCACTAAAAAACCACCACGGCCAGGTTGGGAGTGTCGCTAGCGACACTTCTGACCGAAGCCAAATTGCCTCACCATGGTTACAACACTTCAAAAAAGGCGCGGACAAACACTCGAGGGCGATGATGCCTTCTCCGCGATCGTTCAAATGCCGGTCGATTCCGTCGAGTTGGAGGCCGAATTGATCATTCCCTCGCATGCCCACGGAATCGTTCTTTTTGCGCACGGTAGCGGCAGCAGTCGCCACAGCCGAAGAAATCAATTTGTGGCGAGCGTGCTCCGCGAATCCGGCATGGGAACATGCCTACTCGATCTTTTAACGCAAAGAGAGGAACAACAGGATACCACAAGCGGGGAATTTCGATTCGATATCGAACTTCTCACCAACAGACTCATCGGGGCCACGCGCTGGATCGCCCGCCATCCCTCAGCTAAAACTCATCGCCTAGGATACTTTGGAGCCAGCACAGGCGCTGCTGCTGCATTATCTGCCGCCGCCGTGGTCGGCAATAGTGTCTCGGCCGTGGTCTCCCGTGGGGGGCGTCCAGATTTGGCCTATGATCAGTTGCCTCACGTTCTCGCCCCCACCCTGCTAATCGTCGGCGAGCGCGACGAGGCTGTGCTGCAGTTGAACAAGGACGCCTACCAGCGCCTACATTGCATCCGTAAAATAGCCATCGTTCCCGGTGCGACCCACCTCTTTGAGGAACCAGGAACTCTTGAAAAAGTCGCCAACCTCGCAGCCGGTTGGTTTCAGTATCACCTCAGCCAGTCCCCCTATGATCAAGAACAAGTCCAAAGCAGGGAGGCCAAATGAACGGCCGGTTTCTCAACCGAGCCGATGCCGGGCGTATTCTTGCTGCGAAGCTCATGCGCTACGCGAATCATCCCGATGTCCTTGTCATGGCTCTCCCAAGGGGTGGTGTCCCCGTGGGCTACGAGGTCGCACGCGCTCTGAACGCTCCGCTGGATATCATGCTCGTTCGCAAGCTGGGTGTTCCTGGGCACGATGAACTCGCGATGGGCGCTATAGCCAGCGGCGGAATCCGAATCCTGAACCGCAACGTCATTGAAAGCCTGCAGATCCCTCCGGATGCGATTGAAATGGTTGAAAAGCGCGAGTCATTGGAACTTATGCGACGCGAGACCAACTATCGAGGCAATCGCCCCCCGGCCAATATCGAGGGTCTCACCATCATTCTTGTCGATGACGGCATCGCCACAGGATCCACCATGCGCGTCGCCATCGCGGCCCTCCGTGAACAAAAGGTCGGCCACATCGTGGTAGCCACCCCCACAGCCCCGACCACAGTGCGTTGGGAAATGGAGGCGCTCGTCGACGATTTTGTCGCTGTCATCACCCCGGAGGATTTTTACGGGGTCGGACAATGGTATGACGACTTCACTCAGACCGATGATGACACCGTCCACGAACTCCTTCGAATGGGCGAAAAAACTCAACCAGCGAAAGCCATATGAGCCAGATTCCTGAATACATCCGCGACGTCGCCCACCCGCTCAGCGGTTCATCCGAGGACTTCGATCCTCTCCTCGAGCGCTGTGCCAACGCCCGTGTTGTTCTGCTGGGAGAGGCCACGCACGGAACGCACGAGTTTTATCATGCTCGGGCAGAGATCACGCGTCGCCTTATCACCGAGCATGGCTTCCATGCTCTCGCCTTGGAAGCCGATTGGCCGGATGCGTGGCGCGTTGGACAATTTGTCAAAGGCGTGAACGTCGATGGAGCTGCCACAGAAGCGTTGGCGGGATTCAAGCGATTTCCACAATGGATGTGGAGGAATAGCGACATGCTCGACTTCGTCGGTTGGTTGCGATCCCACAACGATGTGTCGATCACCCCCAAAGGCAAAGTCGGGATCTATGGTTTGGATCTCTATAGCCTCAACGACTCCATCACCGCCGTTTTGGAATACTTGAAAAAAGTCGATCCCGCCGCCGCTCAACATTTTTCGAGACGCTATGCGTGCTTTGAGCATTTTGGAGGAAACACACAACGCTATGGATTGTTCACCGGAACGGGGATTTCCAAAAGTTGCGAGGAGGAAGTGGTGAGTGCCGTGGCCGAATTGCGCCGCAGCAGGGGCGGCTACCTCGGACTCGATGGACAGACCGCCGAAGACGCCTACTTTTGTGCCGAGCAAAATGCGATCGTCGTCGCCGATGCCGAAAACTACTACCGCACAATGCTGCGAGGCGATGTGGAATCTTGGAATCTCCGTGACCGCCACATGATGGATACCTTGATCTCTCTCATGGAGCATCTCGATAAGATTCATGGCCACTCGAAAGTGGTCGTCTGGGCGCACAACTCCCACGTCGGACATGCCACGGCCACCCAGATGGGGCGGCGGGGGGAATTCAATATCGGCCAACTCGCCCGCGAGAAATTCGGCAATGAGGCCTTCCTTGTCGGTTTCACGACCCACTCGGGCACTGTCACAGCGGCCTCCGAATGGGACGCCCCCTGTGAGCGCAAAAGCGTGCGTCCTGCCCTCGCTTACAGCTACGAGAATTTGTTTCACAGTACAGGTCTGCCCCAATTCTGGCTCGATTTTTCGAAGAACCCAGATGTTGCCGAATCATTGCGCCATCCGCTTTTGGAAAGAGCGATCGGGGTCATCTATCGCCCGGAATCCGAGCGGGCGAGCCACTACTTCACCGCTTCCCTGGCTGACCAATTTGACGGCATTTTTCATTTTGATGAAACGCGTGCCGTCGAACCCTTGGAACAGACAGCCGAGTGGGAAGTTGGTGAGGTCGATGAGACCTATCCGAGCGGACTCTGATACTCCCCTTCCCTCCGATGCTTGAATTTGTTTCAGGCGGGGTGCCGCTCCCCGCCCGAAGCAAATTGGGCCTTGTGTTTTCTTGCTCGCATACCCAAAAGCTGCGACTATCCGATGTTTCTATGTCAAAGCGTTCCAGAGGCACCGATGCACCCGCGTATTTAGCCGGGATTTTGCTGGTTTTCACTGGGGCCTATCTTTTTTTCGCCCTAGTGAGTTACGACCCGCGTTCTGTGCCTGGATGGGCGCCGTTGATCAGTTCCGTCGCCTCGTCCAGCGCCCAAGCGAGTCAGAATCTGGGTGGTCCATTGGGGGCACTCGTTGCGGGGTATTCTTTGTTCTTTATTGGCGGGGCCTCCTATCTCCTATCTGTTGTGATCTTGGGCTACGGATTGGCAAAATGGTTTCTGGTTGATTACAAACTGCGCGACAAGGTGGGTTGGGGGGCCCTGATGGTGCTTCTGGGTGCCTGCCTTCTTCAAATCCAGCCGATTTTCCTCCAAAGTTGGGAAAAAAGCCTGCGCATCGAAGGACCCGGCGGGTTTTTCGGCCTCTGGATCGGAGAGAATGCCATCTACAACGCGCTCGGCCCAGCCTCGGTCTTCCTGATTCTAGGCATTTATGTGATGAGCTTGATGTTCACCATCACCTCACATCCGATAAGCGACTCTGCTTTGGCATGGAAAGCATTCGTTAAGTGGCGCGAGGCTCGCCACAAAGCCAGCCTGCAGAAGATGGATGCGGAGCAACGTGTCGCAATCGAGCGCCGTGCGTTGGAAAAAAAGGCGGGCAAACTCGAGAAACAACTCAAACAAAAGGGCATCGAAATCCCTTTTGAGGAACAGCCCGAACTCCCAGTTCACTCTGCCGAACCCGAGATCATCGACTCAACCGCCCCCTCACCCAAAAAACCCAAGCTTTCCGAGTTGCGCGCCGGACGCGAGTCGAAAGATGCCTTCACTCCCGACTTCGCCAGCCTACATCTCGAAAACTACATCATGCCCGGACCGGATCTTTTGGACGAGCAGGATGAAACCGATCGCGAACCGCTCGATCGGGAGGAATTAAAAAATATCCAAACCCTGATCATTGATACCCTCGCCCAGTTCGGAATCAAGGCGACCCCAGGAACAATCACCAAAGGCCCCACGATCACTCGCTACGAAGTCTACCCCGACGTGGGAGTTAGGGTGGATAAAATCGTCGCCCTTGAGCGCGACATAGCTAGAGCCACCCGCGCTGAACGGATCAATATCCTTGCTCCGATTCCCGGCAAAGACACCGTGGGCATCGAAATCGCGAACTCCAAGAAGGTCAAAGTCACCCTGCGTGAACTATTCGAGAAAGACGTCTGGCGCGAGTCCTCGGCGAAGCTTCCCTTGGCCCTTGGAATGGATGTTTATGGCAACACGATCATCGGAGATCTCGCCAAAATGCCCCACCTTCTTGTCGCCGGAACGACGGGTAGCGGAAAGAGCGTTTGCATCAACTCGATCATCGCCAGCCTTCTTTTCCGGTATTCCCCCGATCAACTGCAGTTCATCATGATCGATCCGAAGGTAGTGGAAATGCAGATTTACAATTCCCTGCCTCACCTGATCACCCCAGTCGTCACGGATCCTAAAAAAGTGCTTCTCGCGCTGCGCTGGGTGGTGGATGAAATGGAGCGCCGCTACCGCATCTTCGCCAAGTGCAAAGTCAAAAATATCGGCGCTTTCAACGAACGCCCGCTCCCCAAATCCCAAAAGGAACTCGATGCCGAACAAGAGGCAACGAATGCCTTGATATCCCCTGCCGCAGAAGAGGCAGGCGTGACTTCGGGACCAGACGAGGAGCCCTCTCTCGATGAGCCATTGGCGAGCGACGCACCATTCCCCCTGGAAGAGACGCCCACTCCCACGGAGGAGACTTTCCCGGAGGATTCCGACGAGGATGAGGAACCTGTGGCCCCACCAATTCGTGTGCCGCGCGACGCCGACGACCTCGTTATCCCCGACCGGATGTCGTTTATCGTGGTCATCATCGACGAGTTGGCAGACCTCATGCAGACCGCTCCAGCGGATGTCGAAAGTGCCATCGCGCGAATCACCCAGATGGCCCGAGCCGCTGGCATTCACATGATTGTGGCCACACAGACCCCTCGAGCGGACGTGGTCACCGGCATCATCAAGGCAAATATTCCGAGCCGTATCGCATTCCAAGTCGCCTCCAAAATCGACAGCCGAGTCATCCTTGATGAAAACGGTGCCGAGAAGCTGCTTGGCCAAGGCGACATGCTTTACCTCCCACCCGGAACTTCAAAATACACCCGCGCCCAAGGCGTTCTGGTCACCGAGGAAGAGATCCACCGCATTGTGGAATTTGTTTCCAATCAAGCACAGCCGAGATTCGATTCCGGAATCCATGAGAAGCTTACCAGTACTGCCATTCAGGAAGAGGAAGTGAGCGATCAGGACGAGGAATTGGTCACGCGATGCCTCGAAATCATCGCCCAAGAAAATCGGGCCTCCACATCCATGCTGCAACGCCGTTTGAAATTAGGCTATACACGGGCCGCCCGAGTGATGGATATATTGGAAAGCCGCGGAGTGGTCGGTCCTAAAGACGGAGCGAAAGACCGGGAAATTCTGGTCGATCTCAACGAGGAGGGAGCATTTTGAAAAAACAAGACATCCATCATGAAGGGGAATTTTTTATAGGTGCACGGCTTGCCGCGAAGCGCGCCAAGCTGGGTATCCCTATTGAGAAGGCCGCGAAGGATAACCGCCTCTCCTTGGAACGCCTCCGCGCTCTGGAAACGGATGACTTTTCGGGGTTCGCCCACCCGACCTATGCTCGCCTGTTTCTTCTCGATTACGCGACCTACCTTCGAGTGCCGCATGAAGAAATACGCGGATATCTCCCCGGCTCGAAGGGACTGGGCCACGATGACAACAACTACCTCGAGGTTCTGATTGCAAACAACGGCTTCCTCAAAGGCGAGCAATTCAAATCCGCCCGCCGAATGATGTTTGCGGGAGGCGCAGCGATCACAGTTCTCTTGCTCATCGTGGTTGGCATCTACTCTTGGCGGACGTGGAAAAAATTCGAACGGGTCAAGCCTCCCGCCCGCCCCACCGCGGCAGCCAAGCCGACACCCGTGCGTCCCGTTGCGACACCCACTCCGACGCCGATGCCAACGCCCGCTCCAACTGCGACTCCATTTCGCATAGCCCCACATGCTCCGCCTGAACAAGTGGTCGTTGTCACTGAGTCAACCCTGCCACCGGCTCCCTCGCCCACAGCCTCGGCCACACCTTTCACCATACCCCCCTTCAAGCCCGCACCGCGTCCCGCAAGCACTCCGAAACGTCCGTAATGAATTCACCAGCCACAAAAGATGCCCCGAAAGTAGGAATGATCAGCTTGGGGTGCGCCAAGAACCTTGTGGATGCCGAGATCATGCTTGGCTCAGCGAAGGCCGAGGGGTTTGAAGTCACGGCGGATCCTGCCGAGGCCGATCTTCTCATCGTCAATACTTGCGGGTTCATTGATTCCGCGAAGCAGGAGTCCATCGATGCGATTCTCGAAGCCAATCGCCAGCGCAACGAAGGCACCCGCCCAGATGCGAAGATTGTGGTGAGCGGTTGTCTCTCTCAACGCTTCTCCACCGATCTCGCCAGCGAACTCCCTGAGGTCGACGCCTTCATCGGGCTGGACCAGGTCGCGGAAGCCGGCACGATTTTCCGTCGTGTTCTGAATGAGGACAAGACCAGCGCGCTCAATCTGGTGACGCCAAAGTCCCGCTATATTCCGGATTTTGCGACTCCCCGATTCCGCCTTACGCCGAACCATTCTGTGTATGTCAAAATCGCGGAAGGGTGCAACCACCCGTGCAGTTTTTGTGTGATTCCTCAGATGCGCGGACGCCACCGCAGTCGCTCGCTGGACTCCGTCGTTCGCGAGATTCGCAGCCTTGTTGCCGAGGGAGTGAAGGAGATCAACCTCATCAGCCAGGATACCACCTACTACGGCATGGATCTTTGGGAGCAAAAAGCCGGTCCCCGGCAACCGGTCGATCCCGCCCGTGGCACCTCACTCGTTCATCTTCTCGATGAGATCGGAGAGATTGGCGGCGAGTTCTGGGTGCGACTTCTTTACACCCATCCCGCTCACTGGAGCGACGACCTTATCTCCGCGATCGCCCGCAATCCGCACACGGCCCGCTACGTCGATATGCCCCTTCAGCACATCCACGGGGAAATGCTCACCCTCATGCGCCGAGAGACCTCCCGCGAGCACATCGAGAACCTCATCGGCCGCATCCGCGCCGGCATTCCAGGCATCGGGCTTCGCACAACTTTCATCGTTGGTTTTCCCGGCGAGACCGAGGAGCACTTTCAGTCACTCTTGGAGTTCATTGAAAGCGTCCGCTTCGAGCGCCTCGGCGTATTCAACTACTCCCAAGAGGAAGGCTCCCGCGCAGCGAAGATGGAAAACCAAGTACCCACACGCACCAAAAATCGCCGTTACCGCGAGGCCATGAAGCTACAACAAAAAATCGCCCGCGAAATGGC
>CAIWSO010000270.1 GCA_903915315.1 uncultured Spartobacteria bacterium
CTCCGCTTCCTTAAACATTTTTTTTCTTTGCATCTGCTCTTTCTGATCGAGCTTCTTCGACTCTCGTCGCGCCATCGCATTTTCGGCGGGGGTAGATAACGGCGGAACCGGATACAAATCCAAATCCTCCCCAGCCGAAAGAAGCCGATCCACTGCGGCCACGTGACCGAGGGCATGAAGCCTCTTGATCTCGACTGACGAACCGCCAAATCCCGCCCGATTCAGCAAATGCGCTGCCATTTCCGACGTCCATCGCGATTGATCCAGAGGTTCCAACATATAAGAACTAAACCCTAATAAATTCGAAAAGTTGCGCTTTATTTAAAATGCGCCCAAAATCCCAAAGAATATTGCTCTTCATCGACAGGGTGCTAGAGAGAGTTTTCCCATCGCATCATGATACCTATCACTATCGAGAATCTGGTCAAAAAATTCGGCGACGTGGTAGCCCTCAACGGCGTTTCGCTCAAAATCGAGCCCGGTGAGTTGTTTTTTCTTTTGGGTCCCAGTGGGTGCGGAAAAACCACCCTCCTCCGCCATATCGCAGGCTTTTATGTGCCGGATGCCGGTCGCATTCTTTTTGGCGATGAGGATGTGACCCATCTCCCTCCGCACAAGCGCAACACGGGAATGATGTTTCAGAGCTACGCGCTCTGGCCACATATGACTGTGGCAAAAAATGTGTCATTCGGACTCGAGGAACGCCGCGTTCCCTCCGCTGAGATCAAGCAACGGGTCCGCGCTGCCCTAGAGTCCGTACAGATGGAAGAATACGGAGATCGCAAAATCGCCCAACTTTCGGGTGGACAACAACAACGTGTCGCCCTCGCTCGCGCACTGGTGGTGCGTCCGCGCTGCCTTCTGCTCGATGAACCGCTTTCGAATCTGGATGCCCGTCTGCGCTTGGAAATGCGAAGCGAGATCCGCCGCGTCTGCAAGGAATTCGGCCTCACGGCGATCTATGTCACGCATGACCAAAAGGAGGCCCTCTCGATCTCGGATCGCATGGCCATTCTAGAAGGTGGCCGCATCTCGCAGATCGGAACACCAGAGGATGTCTATCGCCGTCCACACACCAAAGCCGTGGCCGACTTCATCGGAGAAACCAATTTCATCAACGGACGCCTCCGCTCGCTTCATGAGCGCACTGCCATCGTGGAAACCAGTCTGGGAGTTTTTGAAGGCCGAACTGCAGATCCCGATTGGAAGCCCATCTCAGGCGATAGTGTCATTCTTTCCATCCGCCCCGAATGCTGGAAGCTGAGTGAGACCGCCTCCCAAAGCAACTCGGTCGCCGGCAAAATCGGCGAGTCTGTTTACCTCGGGGAAGTCGCTCAATACCGATTCGCCGCCGCACTCCAGCACCTCAAAATTCTCGAACTCAACCCGCGTCCTTCCTCACGAATTCCCGGCCATGAATTCCACGCCCAGGCACTCCCCGACGACGTCGTGGTGATACGGCCCTAATGAAAACCGGCCCTGAATCTCTCAGACTGCGTTTACTCATCGTGCTCGCCACGCTTCTGGTGGTGATCGCTATTCCCTTTGCACTCAAACCTCGTGAAAACCTCCTGGCTTCCGCGGACGACACCGTGGTCATTATTTCTCCGCACAATGAAGCCGTCCGGCACGAGTTCTCCGTCGCCTTCGCCCAGTATTATAAAAACAAAACCGGTCGCTCGGTTCGCATCGACTGGCGATTGCCCGGTGGAACGAGTGAGATCTCGCGTTACCTCGCTGGGGAATACCTAGCTGCGTTTGAAAGAGTCTGGACCACGAGTGGAAAATCCTGGTCGCCCCAAGTCGCCGCCTCTTTCGATAATCTCCGCATCACCCCTGCGCCGACCGCCGCAGGAGATTCCCTCGAACAAGCCGCGCGCCGGGCTTTTTTGGAATCCAACACCTCCTGCGGCATTGATCTCTTTTTTGGCGGCGGGGCCTACGACTTCGATCAACACGCCGCCGCTGGCCGCCTCGTTGCCTCCGATGTTTTAAAGACCCATCCCGAATGGTTTTCAACCGACTCCATTCCGCAAGTCGTGTCCGGCGAGACATTCTACGATCCCGCTGGACGCTGGATCGGCACCTGCCTCTCCTCGTTCGGTATCTGCTACAATAGCGACTCGCTCCGCCGACTTGGCATCGAGCGCCTCCCCACATCCTGGACAGATCTCACAAGCCCGCTTTTTTTCAAACAAGTCGCCCTAGCGGATCCCACCAAAAGCGGATCGGCCGCCAAAGCGTTTGAAATGGTCATCCAACAAAAGATGCAGGAACTGGTGACGGCCGCCGGAGCCGAAAACGACGCCATCCTCGCTCTTGGATGGACACAGGGACTCCAAATCATCCAAGCCGCTTCGGCCAACGCCCGCTACTTCACCGACTCCGCCCCCAAAATCCCACTCGACGTCTCACTCGGTGATGCCGCCATCGGAATGTGCATTGATTTTTATGGCCGCTTCCAAAGCGAGTCGGTGAAAATCGGCACCTCCCCCTCGCGACTCCAATACCTGACTCCCGCAGGCGGTTCCTCCGTCGGCGTTGATCCCATAGGCCTCTTGCGCGGAGCCCCTCACCCCGCCGTCGCAGAGGAATTCATCGCCTTTGTCCTTTCGTTGGAAGGTCAGAAACTCTGGAACTTCCAAGTCGGCACTTCCGGCGGGCC
>CAIWSO010000271.1 GCA_903915315.1 uncultured Spartobacteria bacterium
AACACCGGACATATTTTCGGCAGAAGACCTGCTCTCAACGCCGGCCGTATTTGAGAGCTTTGAGCCTCCTGTGCGTCTGGCGGTGATCGGTGATCCCATTGCTCATTCAAAGTCGCCTGCATTTCAAAATGCGGCTCTCCGTGCTTGCGGCATTCCGGTCGCATACACGCGTCTTCATGTCCCGCCTTCGGAGTTTGCCAAGGTGCTTCGCGCCCTCCCTGGCGCTGGCTTTCTGGGAGCAAACGTCACGATTCCTCACAAAGCTTCTGCTCTGGCTGGGGTGGATGTGGCTGATGCATATGCGCGGGCCTCGGGCAGCGTGAATACGATCCTCGTCAGCGGTGAAAAGCTCCACGGTTTCAATACGGACGGCCCTGGTATCTCTAGGGCGATTCGCGAGGAGTTTTCACGTGATCTTCGTGATCTCCGCGTCGTTCTCGTTGGTGCTGGGGGTGGGGCTGGTCGCGCGATCGCCGTGCAATGCGCGATGGAGAAGTGCCCCCGTCTCGTATTGGTGAATCGTACGCTCGAAAAAGCGCAGCTTTTGGCAACCGAACTCGCGCCCTACTTTCTCTCGGAGCAGACCTCAGGGGCTGTCGATCGGGTGGTCGCAATTCCTTTGGAGGAGGAGGATTTTCGACATGAATTGGAAAATGCCGACATCCTCATCAATGCCACCTCACTTGGAATGAATCGCTCCGATGCACCGGTCGTCCCGGCTTCGTTTCTCCACTCTAAACTGCTGGTATACGATGCCGTCTACACGCGCGGTGGATCCCGATTGCTTGATGATGCCGCCGCCGCGGGGGCGCGGGGGGCGAATGGGCTGGGAATGCTTCTTCATCAAGGAGCCCTGGCGTTTGAGATCTGGTTCAACCGACCAGCTCCGCTTGAAGTGATGCGGCACGCTTTACTTGCCCATTGATGGCATCTCGCTGCCGGGCGAGTGTTCGTTTTTGCCGGCAATCCCTTACAGATTCTGCCGCATGCGCGTCGGCCGCGGGTGTCTGCAGGAGGGATATTTGTCTCCTTTTTTTACGATTGCTCCGAGTGGCTATGTATAAACCCTAAAGGGTTTCTCCCCATGGTTTGATTTTTTGAACATTGGCACTGTTGATGCTGTCAATTCCTACAGAAAGCGAAGCCATGAAAAACTACTACAAAAAAATCAATAGCACCAAATACTCGCTCGGTGAGCTGATCTCCATAGTCGGTTCCTGCGCTAAGAATAGCCGTGAAACCATCGCCGCGATGGTTGATTTGCTCGAAAGCGGGCGGGTCGTCATTCGGAAAAATGGGCAGGTCCGCCGCGTGCGTGTCCAACACGCAAGGTAATATAGCTCGCTCCGATTCTCTGGGGTGTCGCGCCGACTTGGTGGGAGGCGCGCATCCCGGAACGGCGGGGTGGGATGGGTTTTCTTAAGAGACCTTAGGGCGACTGGGGTAATTCTTGAATGATCGCGATCGCGGACGTGACATCTTGAGCGATAAAGTCGGCGCCTGCCGACAGGTGTTTTTTTCCGTAGCCTGTTTCC
>CAIWSO010000272.1 GCA_903915315.1 uncultured Spartobacteria bacterium
AATACCTATGAGGTTCACAGAGTGTCGGGCGGCGAGGCCACGTCGCCGGCTCCCGTGAGGGTCGAGGCTCCTCCCAAACGTGAGGGCAGGGGTAGGTATGCCCACTTCATGCATAAAGAAATTCATGAGCAACCCGAAACGCTGCGCGAGGTGATGAAGGGGCGCCTTGATCATGAGGGAGGAACGGCTGTTTTTAGCGGTCTCCAGCGCACAAATGAGGAATTAAGGGAGTGGCACCGGATCGTCTTGACTGGTTGTGGGACAACGTATCACGCAGCCTTGGCTGGAGAATCGCTTATTGAGGCGCTGGCCCGAATCCCAGTTGAGTGTGAATACGCTAGTGAGTTCCGGTATCGAAATGTGCCGTTGGATTCGAGGACGGCTGTTTTTGCCATGAGTCAAAGCGGGGAGACGGCGGATACCATAGCGGCCCTCCGTGAGAGCAAGCGCAAGGGGGCTCCGACGCTCGGTATTTGTAATAATGTCATCAGTACGATTGCCCGCGAAAGCGAGGGCGGAATAGGCCTGCGGGCGGGTTTGGAAATCGGCGTTGCGGCGACAAAGACATTCACGTCCCAAGTCGTCGCTCTGGGGATGTTGGGTCTCCTGCTTGGGCGAATCCGAGATCTCCCGCATTGCGAGGGAATGGATATCATCCGAGGCTTGGAGAGTCTTCCGGAACTTGTGGCGCGAACATTGGAGCTCGATGAGGAAATCTCTCATATCGCGGCCAAATATGTCTCTGCGCGAAACTTCCTCTTCATGGGGCGACAGGCTAACTTTTCGATCGCGCTCGAAGGAGCTCTTAAAATGAAAGAGATCAGTTATATTCCGGCATCGGGATATCCTAGCGCTGAACTCAAGCACGGCGTCATCGCCTTGGTAAACGAAGAAACCCCATCCATTTTTCTAGCTCCACAGGATGGGGTTTATGAGAAAAACCTAAGTAACATCGAGGAGGTTAAAGCACGCAAGGGACCGGTGATTGCCGTTGGCACCGAGGGTGATGAAACTCTCGCCAGTCTGTGTGATGATGTAATTCTACTCCCGCAAGTGGCGGACTTTCTGTCTCCGGTGCTGAATGTGATACCGCTCCAACTCTTCGCCTACCACACGGCTGTCGCCCTCGGTTGCGACGTCGACAAGCCCAAGAACCTCGCCAAAAGCGTCACTGTGGAATGAGAAGCATTTCGGCGGCGGAATCTGGCAAATCCCCAACTTGGTTCCGTCCGTCGAATTTTCGATGTTCTTGCTTCTTTTAGCGTGGGCTTAGTTTTTGTCAGGGGCGCCGAGGAAATCGGCTAGGGCTTTTGCGAAGAGCCTGTGACCGTGGCTTCCCCAGTGGGAATCGTTCGACAAGTACACATCTGGAATCCCGGCTGCGATGGCCTCGGAGAGGATCTTGTCGGTGCGAGGAACTGGGAGAGACGGATCTTTTGCGACTTCAGCGACGAGGTTGACCGTGGCATCTTGTGGGTTCTTGAGATACGGGGCGTAGGACGAGGTTTTGTCAGGAGCAATAAGGAGAACAAATTGGGTGTGGCCATTGCTCTCGATGGTTTTCTGAAAAACAGAAATCCCGCCCCGAAGATCGTTGAAATCGGATGCTTTGAGATTTTTTTTTCGGGATTCGTCGAAATACACGAGAAGATCGCGGTCATTCGGGGAGCTGAAGAGGCCAGGCTTGGAGAGTGGGATTTCGACGACTTGGTTGTTCAGGTGAAGGCGTCGCTGGAAGATGGCTCCGAGGTGTCCCAGAACATGGTCGGGATCAAAGCCCGGCTTGGTTTTTGCGGCTTCCTCGCGGAGCGAAACGCCGGGTGGCTTCGCGTTGGCAAAAAGCGGTTCGAGCGGTCCTAGAGTGGTATTTTTCTCAGGAGGGGTTTCTTTTGAAAAATAGGCGACACGCTCGTGCAAGTAGCGTTCAACCGATTCAAAAATGAAAAGCTTGGGTGGAAACTTTTTGAAAGCCTCGCACTCCATAATCTCTTGCGGCCAATAGCGGCGGGTATCGATCACAATCATCGAGAGGCCGGTGCGGTTAATGAAATAGTTCTGCCAACCGAAGCGACGGCTCTCTTGATCGCAACTGAAGGAGTCTCCCAAGAGGACGACATCGTAATAGCGGTTGTAGTCCTTGAGGTCGGTGGTGACGTGGAAGAGATTTTTCTCAAACGTGGTCTGCGGCGCCCTCCAACCGAATTCGTTTTCGGCGTATCCTCCAACGCGCGCCAAATCGCCATCCACCGGCAGCAGCCACGAGGCGATGGACCAAACCGTGGCCAGAACGACCAAGAACCATAAACCCGTTAGGCGACTATAGGTGGCGAGGTTCATATTA
>CAIWSO010000273.1 GCA_903915315.1 uncultured Spartobacteria bacterium
CATTGGTCTGAATTCATAGCGTCATCCTCGTTCCTCGCCACATGTCACCAAACATGCACTGGTGGGGGGATCCGCATCGCTTGAAGCCCAAAAACAGGCGCTCCGAACGTCTGGGGAATTCATCCCCGTTCGGCACGCCAACAAAGCAACGCAGTTAGAATACATATGTCATCAGAATACACACCGAGCGGACAGGGCCGCTCTTCCCGCAGAGGCGGATCCCGTCGTCCAGGACGCGGAAATCGTCCGTCATCGTCCAACACACAAGAAAACAAACCCGCCGCAAAAAAATCCATTCTCGCACGAATCTTGGGATTTTTGACAGGCAACGGAGACTCAGCCCCAGCAACGAACCGCCAAGAGCGTCCTCGCTCCGAGCGTGCTTCGCGCAGTGAGTCATCCGATCGTCCAACACAGGCGCGCGCCAGCCGCTCCGAACGCCCGACTGGAATGCGTTCACCCGAGGTAGTGGAAGTCACATCCCCTCGCCTTTACGTAGGCAATTTGTCATTCGACGCCGCTGAGAGCGACTTGTTCGATCTCTTCAATGGGGTTGGTTCTGTTCAAAACGTCGAGATCGTCGTGAATCGCCACAACATGCGTTCGAAGGGTTTCGCCTTTGTGCAAATGCAATCCGTGGATGAGGCCAAACGCGCTGTCTCAGATCTCCACGATAAAGAATTCATGGGCCGTAAGCTCGTGGTCAGCGGTGCCAAGGCGCTCGATGAACGTCGTTCAGAACGCACAGAACGCCCGGTCGCTGCGTAATAACCCGTCAACTTCCAACACCAAGCCCCGTCCGATCATCGTGACGGGGCCTACTGGTGTCGGCAAATCCTCCTTCGCAGTCGCACTCGCGATTCGCCTAGGCGGTGAGGTCATCGGTGCCGATGCCTATCAAATCTACGCTGGTCTTCCCATCCTGACCGCGCAACCCTCCCCAGAATTACAGGCTCTCGTTCCGCATCATTTGATTGGGTTTCTCGACCTTCGCGAATCCTTCGACGTCGCCCGCTACCAACGTCTCGCCCTCGCCACCATAGCGGATATCCAATCCCGCAAGCGCACGCCTATTATCGTTGGGGGAACTGGGCTATACCTCAAGTCCCTCACTCATGGCCTAGCCAATATTCCCCCCATTGATCGCCTCCTGCGCGAGCAGATAGCGACACTCAACCTCTCTGACGCTATAAAAAAACTAGCCTCACTCGATCCCAGCGCACCTGCCCTCATTGACCTCCAGAATCCCGTGCGAGTCCGTCGAGCGTTGGAGATTGTTCTCTCGACTGGACAACCCCTTGCCAAGGCACGCGAGCAGTGGACATCCAATGCGCCCGTTGATTTCTGCGGCCTCACTCTTTTCCGCCCGCGCGAAGAACTCCATTCTCGCATCAAAACCAACGTCGAATCCCTTTTTGAGAGCGGAGTCGTGGAAGAAGTCCGCTCAGCACTGGAGGCCGGTCCAACAGCATCCAAAGCTATAGGATACCGCGAAATTCAAGCCCTCTTGCGAGAAGAAACCTCCCTTACTGAATGCCGGGAAGCCATTCTCACGGCCACCCGTCAATATTCGAAAAGACAGATCACATGGTGCCGGACGCAGTTTGATTTTCCAGTCTTGGAATTAACCCATGACCTCACTCAAAAAGAGATACTGGACTCGGCTCTCTCGCTACTTAATATTACTAACATGTAGCCCCCCAATCCTGATGTTGAACTCACGTCATCGACGCCCGCTTTTTGGAATCCTAGTTCTCTTCATCCTATCAGGCTGCCAGAGCATGCGCTCCGTGCCCCCGTCAGCAAATTCCACGACGGAAATGCAAATCTTCGCTCCCAAACCCGTGTCCGTTGAAGTGGGCGTTGCTTCTTGGTATGGCGGAAAATGGATTGGGCGACTCACGGCTAGCGGCGAACGATACCGCGCCGACGACTTCACAGCGGCCCACAAAAAAATCCCCTTCAACACATATGTTCGAGTTGTTGACCTGAAATCAGATAAATCCATCATCGTTAGGATCAATAACCGTGGGCCATTTGTGAAAGGCCGTATTATTGATCTGAGCGTCGAAGCGGCAAAAAAACTTGGCACCTTTAAGAACGGCCTAGCCAAAGTTCGGCTCGAGGTTCTGCGCCCCATCCCGATCATGACCTCCCCCAACCTCAAAACAAAGTCATCCAAACCTTCGGCCTCACCGACCCCTTCTCGCACTCCTCTTGCCTCACCAAAACCAAAGTCCAAATTTGCAAAACCCTCTTGTTTACCAACACCGTCTCCTACTCCCATCGAGCCCCAAAAACCTTGGTTCTTTTTCGGCAAGCCACCTGTCTCACCATCACCTTCTCCTTCGCCAAACGACTCGGGATTGACGAAACCCTTATCCAAAAAGACCGACAAATCATCCCCACTTTCAACAACAAAAAATTCGCCCAAACCTGCAAGCACACCATCCGCTAAAGCTACCCCAGCAGGCTCGCAAAACGCCGCATCTGAAGATTAGATCAGCGGTTGCGGTCAGCGTGGAGCTAATGGATGAACGATATCCGGCATCACTCCACTTGACTCGATTTCGACCTCGCGTTCCATTCCCAGCAATTCAAGCAGCACCTTAACTCGCGCTTGCGCTGGCATCACTTGCGTCACAAGGGCCCGCACCCCACTGAATGGCCCAGTGATCAACTTCACTTCCTCCCCGACCTGAATATTGGTGAGGATCTCAACCGTCTCCTCGGAAACAATGGCACTTCGTAGCTCTTGAATGATTGATTCGTGAACAATGGAAGCCACCCCTCCAAATTTCACTATATGCGATACCCCGTGACTTGCGGCAACGTGGCGATTTTGATCCCGAAAATTAAAACGGGCAAAAATGTAACCGGGGAACATGGCCTCCGTAACCTTCACTCGACCGCTGCTGCGAGCCCGCTCAAAGCGAAGCATCGGGCAAAAGACCTCCACCCCGACATCGCGTATCACACTGCGCTTAGCAGATCCCTCCTGCCTCGGGCGGGTCTTAACACAAAACCAATGAAGATCGTCTGATTCTAAAAGCATCTCGGCATATTCCGCGAACTCCCGACATATGGCAAGTGGTCGCCTGCACGCTTTGCGAAGATTTTTGAATCGCCAGAGCGCAAGCACTCGTAGATTTTGTGCATCCGATTTTTTATGACCATTCAAGAGCAAGCTGCCCGCCGCACCTTTCCGACATTTCGCTTCACGAATTTGCTTCGTAGCACCTTCGCGCCACGCCCTGGTCAAAAGATCTGCATCCTCATTGATCTTCCCGACCCAACGCTGATCAAAGACTTCGCTTTTCTAAAAAACACAGAGCTCACCATCCAGCGCAACGCAGTTAAGTTTTTCCACGAATCACTTCATAACGGCACCATGGATGAACTCGGACTCCAAGGCGGCGAGATCTTTGCTTACAAGATCACCGGAGGCAGCAACCTTGATCTCCCTGATCAGGCCTTCACGCCAAAAGGAAGCTCCGTGAGCCTCGAACAAGATGTCTACCCCCACTACGACATCATCCTTTGCATCTCGACCTACTCGGCCACAGCCCCCCTCACCGCCTTCGCGAAACAATACCATTTTCGTGGCGCGACCCTGCATGGAGTTAATCCCACGATCCTACGCACCGGCCTCGCTGTCAGTTATGACGACGTCAGCGTGGACGCTGAAAAAATGCGCCTCGGCATGACCAAAGCCGACTGGGTCGAAATCGACTTTCTCTACAGCGGTCAAACACACACGCTCCACCTCGAACTCGACCAGCAAGAGGCACAAAAAAGCCACGGACTATGCCGTGGCGACGAACCGGACGTGGCTAATTTGCCCGCCGGTGAAATTTATTTTGTGCCCACAGGGGCCCGCGGAGCCTTCCCCATGCGCTACGAGGATGGCACCATCGGCCTCATGCATGTCGCTGGCGGCCGGATAAAAAGTGCAGAACTCCTCAATGGCGACCCAACCACCGTAGAGGCCCACAATGCCAAGCTCATCTCCGATCCAGTCACAGGCGAGCTTGGCGAACTCGGATTCGGAACCCAGATTCTACCGACATCCGGCCGCGACATTCAGGACGAAAAAATACGCGGAACCATCCACGTCGCCACAGGCCGCAGCGACCATCTTGGAGGCTCCCTCACTCCAGATAAGTTTGCCGAGCACACAAACGCGACTCACGACGACATTCTTTTCGCCCCGCATAAAACCTCAGAAATCTGGGTCACCCAAGTCCGCATGCA
>CAIWSO010000274.1 GCA_903915315.1 uncultured Spartobacteria bacterium
CGCCGACTCGATGAGGCAGGCCTAGATTTGATCGTCGCCGAAGCCCTCCCACAAAATGGAATTGGCGCAGCCATTATGGAACGTCTCCAAAAAGCAGCTGCTGAAAAATGAACGACGGCAAAAAACTCAACACGCGAGCCAGCGGCATCATTGCGATCGCCGTGATGTGCAGTCGGGTGCTGGGTCTCGTGCGGGAAGTGCTTTTCAACTCGCTTTTCGGAACAGCGGCTATGGGGCTTTTTCTGATCGCGTTCCGTCTCCCGAATCTTCTTCGCGATCTCTTTGCGGAGGGAGCGCTCTCCACCGCGTTCGTGACGGTTTTTTCTCAAAAGATAGAAAAAGAAGGGCCTTCAGCCGCGTGGGATTTGGCCTCGAAGATGCTCACGCTGGCCACCGTCTTCATGAGCGCGATTAGCCTGCTGGGCATCGTTTTTGCAGGCCCTCTCGTGAGACTGCTCGCACCGGGTTTTGATCCTGCCGATGCGGGATTCACGATCCTTCTCACCCAGATCATGTATCCCTTCATTTTGCTGGTGTCCTTGGCGGCGCTGGTGATGGGGGCCTTGAACTCGCGACAGATTTTTACCGCTCCGGCGATGGCTTCGAGCTTTTTCAACATCGGATCGATCGCGGGCGGCGTGATTTTCGGATGGTTGATTGATCGCAGCTTCGGCCGCAATGCCCTTATTGGACTGGCTATCGGAACTCTCGTCGGCGGCCTGCTGCAATTACTCGTCCAGATGCCAAGCCTCCATCGGGCAGGCTTCCGATTCAAACCTGACTTCCGATGGAAAGATGAAGGGATTCAAAAAATCCTCACGCTCATGGTGCCGTCGGTGATCGCCGCCAGTGCGGTGCAGGTGAATGTGCTAGTGAACTCCCGCTTTGCTTCTTATGCCGGCGCCGAGGCTGTGACATGGCTCAATAGCGCCTTCCGCCTCATGCAACTCCCGATCGGAGTCTTCGGCGTGGCCGTGGCCACGATCACCCTGCCGGTCATCTCCCGCATCGCGGCAGACACTGACACAAGCCGCTTCGGCCCGACACTGGGAAAGGCGATGCGACTGGCTGTTTTTCTCACCCTCCCATCCGCGGTTGGTCTTTGGTTCCTAGCCAACCCCATTATCGGCCTCATCTACGAGCACGGACACTTCATAGCCGAGGATACCAGGCAGACCGCTCTCTCACTTCAATTCTATGCTATCGGATTGGTTGCGTATTCCGGCATCAAAGTCCTCTCGCCCGCCTTTTATGCGATCGACCGCAAATGGACGCCGATGCTGGTGAGCTTCGCCTCCGTTGGGCTCAATCTGGCGCTCAATTACACATTCATGTTTCACCTCGATTTCGGGCATCGCGGCTTAGCCCTCTCGACCACCATTTGCGCGACGCTGAATTTCATTGCCCTCTATTTCCTGATGATGGGCCCCGCCAAAAAGCTCGAGAGCGGCAAGTTTATGGGAACGATCCTGCGTTGCGGAGCAGCCACTATCCCCATGGCTCTGGTTTGCCAAGGGATTCTCAAGGAGATGCCGCGAATTTTCCCCAATCAAGGAACGCTTCTCCAAGCCACGATTGTTGCGGCGGGGGTGACCGCGAGTGTGGCCGTTTATCTCGGTGCCTGCCTCCTCCTTCGCGTCGAAGAAACCCAATCCGCTTTGGACATCGTTTTGAAAAAACTTGGTCGCCGCCGAGCATCTTAGGGTCAGTTTCGCATCGACCTTCGATCGTTTAAAAAAAAATGAAGCCCGTCGCAGCGAATGCTACAACGGGCTTCTGTTCCCCCCAGAACAATTTCCAAACTAG
>CAIWSO010000275.1 GCA_903915315.1 uncultured Spartobacteria bacterium
CGTGGCGGACACCATTCTGGCCAACAATCTCCTGCGCAGCCTTCCGGAGGTCGATCCCGCCAAGGTCGGACTCATGGGCGTCTCGTGGGGTGGAGTGATCACCAGCACGGTCATCGGGCTCGATCAGAGGTTCGCTTTTGCGATTCCCACCTATGGTTGCGGCGGCTTGCACAAGGCGACCAGCCATTACCGAAAACACCTCGCCAACAATTCACTCTATCCCATTCTTTGGGATCCGAACCTTCGCCTCGAGAAGGCCACCATGCCTGTGCTGTGGCTTTCCTGGACCGGCGATTTTCATTTCCCGATGGATTCCCTTGCCGCCTCCAGCGCGAAGGTCTCGGGAGTTTCTGTCTTCTCAATCGTGCCAAACATGAAGCATGGCCACGGCCCGGCGTGGAACCGCCCGGAGAGTTATGCGTTTGCCAAATCGGTCGTGCAGGATGGCAAGCCATGGTGCGTCCCCGAATCCACGAAGATCGACGGCGGAACGCTCACAGCCGTCTTCCACTCCACCAAACCCCTGAACGCGGCTAAGCTCACCTCCACCACCGGCATTGGCGATACCTCGAAGCGCCAATGGATCGAAACCGCCGCCGTGCTCAAACAGGAAAACGGAAAATGGATTGTCACCGCCCCCGTGCCTCAAGGAACGACGGCCTGCTTCATAAATGTCTCCAGCGGCAAGCTGGTGGCGACCTCGGACTACCTCCAGCCCGAGAAGAATTAAAGAAATTTATTAACCACCGAGGACACAGAGAACACTCCGAGCCCTTGATTTTCCTTCAAGACCCCAAAAAAACCTAGAATTCCGATGAAAAACCTAAAAATGACACACCCTCGTCCTTCACCCTCTTCCTCTATTCTTTCGTATAGTTGCGCCTCATTGGGCTTGGGGATTTGTTTTTTGGGGATTTCCGCGTGTGACCAGCGCGTTGCGGAAAGCACACCTCCGGCCCCGGCGCCCAAAGCGGTCGAACAGCCCGTTGCGGAGAGCGCCTCCCCAACTCCGCCCCCAGCGCAGGCCACCGAAGTGGCAGTCACCTATCGCCGCCCCCCGTTCTCGTGGGATACGGTGCCGATCTATAAGATGTTTGGCGATGGCAAACGCCTCCTCACCGATGCCGAACTCAGCATCGTCGCCGCCAGTTCGGATTTCATCTGCCTCGAGAAGACCCACGGTTTAAAGAAAATGCGTTGCACGAAGCTAGGAGCGAAGCGTGAAATTGAACGCTTCAAGAAGATTGATCCCAAGATGTTCTGCCTGTTTTATTTCAACTCGGCCTATGCCTTTCCGTTCTCGAAGGACACCCAGGTTTTCGGTGCGGAAGTCGTAGAAGAACCCTTCCGATCCTTCCTGCTTTCCGATCCGAAAACCGGCGAGCCCAAGCGCCGTGGCATAGTTCGGATGTTTGACGTTCTGAATCCCGAATTCCGCACCTGGTGGGCGGAAACCGTTGGCAAAGGCGTCCGCGCAACTGGAGCCGACGGAGTGTTCGTTGACCAGATGCACGGAAATGTCTTTAGCCGTCGGAAGCAGCAAAAGGAAGTGGACGCTGCTCAAGCTGAAATGATGCGCATGGCGAAAAAGGCCATCGGCCCAGAGAAAATCTTGCTGCTCAACGGCGCGGACAGCCCCGAATTGTTTGAAATCGGAGATGCCTTCATGTTTGAACATCCCAATGCAGCCCGCTTTCTCACCAAGGAAGCCATTGTCGCGGATTGGGATCTTATGAAAAAGTTCTCCGCCGCCGGTAAAATCTCCGTGTGGCGCATCGGCGTGAATAAGGAGCCCAAGGAGGCAAAGCTTGTCAGCGAGGCCGACCTCGAAAAGTTCTCCCGCGAACGGCTTTCCTATTATCTAGCAGCCTTCCTCATCGGTGCCCAGCCTTACTCCTACTTCCAATACGGCTGGGGCTGGACTCTC
This sequence comes from uncultured Spartobacteria bacterium, assembly GCA_903915315.1. GTDB lineage: Bacteria > Verrucomicrobiota > Verrucomicrobiia > Chthoniobacterales > Terrimicrobiaceae > UBA967. The sequence continues at coordinate 1,928 of CAIWSO010000275.1, forward strand.
CAGGACGGTGCTCTTGTGGAGTATCCTGAATTTTCCAAACCCCTGGGGGCGCCGAAAGCAGAAGCGACCCGTCCCGATCCCGCCGCCTGGATCTTCACCCGCGAGTTCGAAAAAGCCAGTGTCCGCGTCGATCTAGCGGCCGGTCAGGGTGAGATCCATTGGCATTAATCACAAATTTCATCACATGAAAAAATACCATACCATCGTAGCAATGATCCTTGCCTCTGGCATGAGCGCCATTAGCCAAGATACCGCCGCCCCTTCGCTCTCGAAGCTTGAGGCGCTTGCGAAACAGACCACGCCGCCCGCAGTTCATGATGCCGCAGGGTTCCAAGCCGATGGCGCCGTGAGGCCGATATTTTTTGATGCCTTGGATTGGGAAGGCAAGCCGACGCGAGTCTTTGCCTGGATCGGATTGCCTGCCGGCGCGAGCAAGGAAAAGCCCGTGCCCGGCGTCGTGCTAGTCCACGGCGGCGGCGGCACGGCCTTCAAGGAATGGGTGCAGAAATGGAACGCCGAGGGA
>CAIWSO010000276.1 GCA_903915315.1 uncultured Spartobacteria bacterium
CCCATCCCAGCAACGGCCATGGTGGCGCACTCGAGAACGCCAGCGGGATCTGCTCAAATCCACTCGACCATGTCACTGGATCGCCACGCCCGGACTTCGAGGTTTTGACAAAATGAACCACGCTGAAAATAACGGCAGAAAAGAACAGCGCCGACCAGCGACTCATCGCCATCAGGCACAGACCCAGTATCACCCCGCGGAAAAAAAACTCCTCCAGCAAGGATACGGCCGCCGCCGAAGCCCCAATCGAGAGAAATCGAGCGGGATTCACCGGACCTTCAATCACCCACACGCCTTGGTGTATATAGACCATCCCCATCAAAACGACGGGCAAAAGTGCCATCAGGAACCCAGCCAGTAGATCGCCCCTCCAGCGCACATTCGGGACGATCCCCAACTCGCGAAGGTGGCGGATTCCGATCCAACAAAAAGCCGGCCAGATAAGGATCAACGCACTCACTTGAACGCTGCGACTGAAATAACGATGAAAAGGAAAGCCTTTCACGATTGGCAAAATTCCTGCCTCCGAGAGCCATGATCCCGCCCAATAAAGGGGCGGAGAGACAATGCACGCCGCCAAAAGAACCGTGCCCACAAATCCGAATAGACGGAGAAGATTTTGAAAATGGTTGGAATTCGAATTCACTCCCCTCTCTCTATGCTATAAACCCATTCGCTATGCGAGATGTTTGGAACACGGAGGAACTCGGTCGACTGGACAAATGTCATGTCTGGCACCCGTTCACCCCGAATCAAGAATGGTGCTTATCGGATTACGAACCATTGGTCCTCGTTCGCGGCGAAGGCGCGATGCTCGAGGATAGCCATGGTCGTCGCTACCTAGATGGGAACTCTTCGATCTGGACCAACATCCACGGCCACGCCCACCCAACGATCAACCGAGCCCTTCGCGAGCAACTCGACCGCGTAGCCCATGTCTCCTTCCTCGGTAGCACGAATCCCCCAGCCATCGAATTGGCCGCGCGCCTGACCTCGCTCTTCCCCCCACAAACTCTCTCCCGCGTTTTTTTTAGCGACGACGGATCGACGGCCGTCGAAGCGGCCATGAAAATGGCTATCCAATTTCATCTCCAATCCGGCTCCCCTCATCGCTCGCGCTTCATCGCCTTTGATAACGCCTACCATGGTGACACGCTCGGAGCCGCCAACCTTGGTGGAATCGGCACATTTCAAAAACGCATCGAGGGACACCAATTTCCCGTGACTCACATCCGCGATCTCGCCCCACTTGGAGACATTCTTAAAAAGGGGGACGTCGCAGCGGTGATCATCGAACCGCTTATTCAGGGGGCTGCCGGTCTTCGAATATGGCCGCAAGGGCTTCTGCGGGATCTGCGAAAGCTCTGCGACGAGGCCGATGTTTTTTTGATTTTGGATGAGGTGATGACCGGCTTCGGTCGAACGGGTACGATGTTTGCATGCGAGCAAGAAGACGTCATACCGGATTTCCTCTGTCTCGCCAAGGGGCTCACTGGCGGCTATCTCCCGCTCGCCGCGACACTCACCACAGAACGGGTTTTTTCCGCATTTGGCGGGGCATTTGAAGAGCAAAAAACTTTCTACTACGGACACAGCTACTCCGGCAACCCCCTCGGATGCTCAGCCGCGCTGGCGAGTCTCGATGTCTTCCGCGAGGAAAAGGTCCTCGAAAATCTACAACCTAAAATTACCCACCTGCGCAATCAAATCGCGGCTTTCGCTTCCCACCCCTCAGTTTACGAGGTCCGACAGTGTGGATTCATTGCCGGCATCGAGGTGCGGCAACCCGATGGCACCCCATTCCCTTGGCAGCAACGAACCGGCGCGAAGATCTGCATGGCAGCACGCCGCCACGGACTGCTCACCCGACCGATCTTGGACACGCTAGTCTTTATGCCGCCGCTATGCACCACGACGGCTCAAATCGATGAGGGCCTTCAAGCCCTCCATGCCGCAATCGCAGAAACACTCGCGTGCTGAGTAGCCCAGAGTCGGATTTTAGACAGAATTACAGAATGGGAGAATTTTTCTC
>CAIWSO010000277.1 GCA_903915315.1 uncultured Spartobacteria bacterium
GTCCTGGCCGAGGCTAAAGAGAAAATACGATTGATCTTTTCGGGCATCGCGGCCTTTGCGAAGGACGGCTTTGGAATCCAGATGATCAATGATAGCGTAGTGGCCGGTGGCGATAAAGTCGGCGCCGAGCGAGCGGGCTTTCGTGCGAAGATTGCCGAATTTGAGGTGCTCATTGCACATCACGCAGGGATTCGGAGTGCGACCAAGTCGATACTCGCTGGCAAAATAGTCGATAACGATTTTTTCAAAGTTATCGGCCTCATCAACGACGTAGTGGGGAATGCCAAGGCGGTGAGCCACGCCGCGAGCATCGGCAATGGCCGAGGGGCCACAGCATTTGTCTTCCGCGCGGGAGATGCAATCCTGCGGCCAAACCTTCATCGTGACTCCGATGACTTCCCAGCCATCCTTTTGTAGAAGCGATGCCGCTACACTGGAATCCACTCCCCCGCTCATTCCGAGCAAGACTCGTCTGCCATTACCTTTCATGCGCGGCCAATATACGGGATTACAGGGGGGCGTCAAACAGGGAGAGCAAGAACGCTAAACGTCAACCATGCTCGAGAGTGTTATTTTTTGCGGTTGCGGGCGATTTCATCGAACAGCTCGACGATTCCGTCATCGACCCGAAGATCCACAATTTTCCATTGGTTGCCGGATCGATAAAAATAAAATCTCCAGCGCAAAGGAAGGTCTTCATTCAAGGAGATGCAGGTTTGGCGGTAAAGGGACTTTCCAATTTCCAAGGTTTCCACGACTTCATAGCCCTTGACGGGGCCAAAGTTATCAATCGCGGCGCGGGTCTTTTCTTTGAGTTGATCGACGTTCTCGGGACGCGCGGCGATGATGGTGTTTTTTACCAAGTCGGAATAAGCGGCTTCGAGTTGATCTGCTTTCAGCGCTTCAAAGAAGCGGCTCAGCGCGGCGCTTGGATCCATTGCCGTGTTCGACTGGTTCGCGGTTGCCTGTTCGCCATCTTTAGAAAAGGTGTAGCGTTTTTTTTCGGCGCCGGCTTTTTCCTCCGCGACAGCTGGCAATGTGCAAAGAAAAAGGACGATAAGGAAATGTCGCATCATCAACGTCTCTCCGGTTTTGCGGCGGGCTGCAAGCCTGCGGGAAAGATTCTAGCCTTCTTGGGTATTTTGGACCGAGCGGAGTGCAACCTCGCCGATCTCGAGTTCCAATGCCCGTGCGGCGGTGCGAAGAAATCCCTCTGTTGCATCGGTGAGGGCCACGTCCAAGCGGCCCAGCCTTTCGGGCGGGGCGGAAAGGGAGGCGTTCGCCAAAAGGGATTGGACCGCTAAGGCGCAATTCTGGGCGGAATCGACCAAAATCACATCCGGTCCAGCTATGCGGGCGATTGCGTCGCGCAGCAGGGGGTAATGAGTGCAGCCGAGGACAAGGGTGTCGATGCCAGCCGAGAGGAGCGGGGCGAGATACCTAGACAGCATGAGGTCGGTGATTTTATCGTCGAACATCGCCTCTTCAATGAAGGGGACTAAAAGCGGGCAGGCTGCACTGAAAACTTGGATCTCGGGATCGAGGCCGTTGATCGCATGCTCGTAGGCGCCGCTGGCCATGGTCGCGCGGGTTCCAATGACGCCGACTTTTTTGTTTTTGGTATTTTGAACAGCCGCTGCGGCTCCAGGAGCCACCACACCTTGAACAGAAACTTTAAAGATATCCTTCATCCGTGGCACGGCGAGAGCGGACGCCGTATTGCACGCTACGACGATCACCTTGGCGCGCTCGGCCAAGAGGAGGCCACCGATCTCGATGCTATAACGCTCGACGGTTTTTCGGCTTTTGCCTCCGTAAGGCACGCGAGCAGTGTCTCCGATATAAAAAATATTTTCCGCAGGAAGGAGGTTTTGAAGTGCGGCGACCACAGTGAGTCCGCCGATACCTGAGTCAAAAACTCCGATGGGATCCAAAGAGCGATCAGTTGGCATTGGTTTTGGGTGGTTGGGCTGTGGTCGAGGGCTCGGCCAGTTGCTGGGAGGTGCGTTGGACTGCCTCGTTAAGATGACTATTCAGGTTATAGGGTGAAAGCGATCTTGGAAGATTCGGGATGGAGGATGGGTCGGTTGCGGAGGCTGTGGCGGAGGGGGATTGGGTGGCTGGCTTGCCGCTCACCGCACTTCCGTATCGGGTAATCCCCTCAAGAATAGCCTGAGCAAAAGCGTTGCGATAAGACGAGCTCGCAATAAGACGACCGTCGATGGGATGATTGATGAAGCCACCTTCGAGGAGGACTCCCGGGATGATCAGATTTTTGATGACCACAAACCGAGCCCTCTTGATGCCACGGTCGCCAAGTCGCATGTGGCGAAGCATCGAAGAATGCATGGCCGTGGCGAGGGCGACATTCTCGGGATCACGGGCATGGCCGGGATATGTCTTCAGATCGCTGTAGCTGAGGTTTTCCTCGTCCATCGAAGGCACGCCCCTCGGAGCCAGTGCAAAGGTTTCAATGCCCGTGCCGCCGACCGTGTTGCTTTTATTAAAGTGGACGCTCACAAAAACAGCATTCTGGTGGCGATTGGCGAGGGCTGGTCGCTTCTCCAGAGGAATGAAGGTGTCGTTGGATCGAGTGAGATGGACCTTGTAGCCTCTCTCCAAAAGCAAACGTCTGGCTCGGAGCACCACATCGAGCGCGGCTTCTTTCTCGATTCCCCGACCGCTCTTGGCGCCGCTGTCATGACCTCCATGGCCGGCATCGAGGATGACTGTGGTGACGGGAGCTACATTTTTGATGAGTCCGGGTCGCATTACGGGTTCGATGATCTTGGTGACATCCATCGCGGAGATCAGGATCGAACCGCCTTTTTTGACGATGGGAAAACAAAGGACGTATTTGACGTTGTTGATGAAGACTTCTCGAGTGCCACTTTTTCCTTTGATGGTTTTTGTGGCGCTCTTGATCGCGAAGCTATCTTCCTGCTTCACAGGTGGGCTCAGGTTATAGAATTTCGAGACGTTTTCGACCGGCACATAGCGGCGGTTTTCATGCAGAACAACGTCCCAAGCTGAAGCCGCACCCTGGCAGAGCAGGAGAAGAAATAGCAAGAGAGGAAGTCGCACGGTCGCTCAGGTGGTTGGAGTGCGATGGGATGCACCAAGGGGGATCCTGAGTTGGACGGTGGCGACGGGCATATCTTAATCAATGCTGGGCTGTTCTTGGACGCATTTGAGGAAAGAGGATGACGTCACGGATGCTTTCGGCCCCAGTGAGCATCATCACGAGCCTATCGATGCCGATGCCGATACCACCCGCCGGCGGCATGCCGTATTCGAGAGCGGTGAGGAAATCCTCGTCGAGTTTTTGAGTTTCTCCCCCGCTTTGATGTTCGAGACGCTCACGCTGGAGGTCGGGATCGTTGAGTTCCGAGTAGCCGGGTGAAATTTCCTGTCCGTTGATGACGAGTTCGTAGACATCAACCACACTGGAGTTGGTAGCGTTGAGTTTGGCGAGCGGCACAAGTTCCTTCGGGCAGTGCGTCACAAAAAGGGGATTCATGGTTTTTTCTTCCACCAACTTTTCGAAGACATGTTGGGTGAGTTCGAAATCCTCGTGGCAGTGGCTGACGTCGATTTTGTGCTCCGCACACCATTCACGCCTTTGCTCGGTGGTAAACTCATACCAGTTAGGAGCGACTCCGCGAATGAGGTCCGAATAGGACGTGCGGCGCCAAGGGCGGGAGAGGTCGATTGTTTTGATGACATTGCCCTCGGCGTCACGGTGCTCGATGAGCAAAGAACCGCAGATTTTTTCGGCGACATGGCAGACCATTTCCTCGACCAAGCTGGCCATTTGCTCGAAATCGGCGTAGGCCCAATAGGCTTCCAGCATTGTGAATTCGGGGTTGTGGCGCCGGGAGATGCCCTCGTTGCGGAAATTCCGGTTGAGCTCAAAAACCTTGTTGAATCCACCGACGAGCAAGCGCTTGAGGTAAAGCTCTGGAGCGATGCGCAGAAAGAGATCGACTCCGAGGGCGTTGTGGTGGGTTTCGAACGGTTGGGCCGCGGCACCGCCGGGAATCGACTGCATCATGGGCGTCTCGACCTCAATGAACGCGCGATCTTCGAGGAAGCGGCGAATCTCGCGAACGATGGCGATGCGCTTTTTAAAAATTTCCAACGACTCTGGGTTGGCGATCAGGTCGAGGTAACGTTGGCGGTATTTGATTTCCGTGTCCTGCACCCCGTGCCACTTGTCGGGAAGCGGACGAAGGGATTTCGATAGAACGGTGAAGGCGGTCGCTTTGATGCTGGGTTCCCCAGTTTTTGTGGTGAAAGTCTCGCCGTCCACACCGATGAAGTCGCCGATGTCGAGGTGGTCGAAAATGGCGGCGGACTCGGCCCCGATTTCCTTCGAGTTTATGTAAATTTGGATGCGTCCGGATATATCCGAGAGGTCGATGAAGTGGCTTTTGCCCATATTGCGATGGGCCGTGATGCGTCCGGCTGTGCGAACTTTAAGCCCCTCAGCAAACTCCGCCCGGATGAGGCCTGGCGTCCCAGTGGACTCAAAGCGAGCGCCATACGGATCGATATTGGCCTCGCGGATGGCATTGAGTTTTTGTCGGCGAATAGCCAACAGTTCATTGTGTGTGATTTCTTCCATGCTTTGAGAAAACTGCGGTTTTCAGCCTTGGACGTTGGCTGGTTATTGGTTTTCTAGAATTTTAGAAATTTCTAGAATTTTGTAAACGGCACCGGCGAAAGCCAAGGCGCCAACAAGAGCAGCGATGAGGAGGACGGCCTTTCCTGAGCCGTTTTGATTTGTCTCCCGTTTGATCGGAGAGGAACTCACGAAGTTATCCGGTCGGTGGCTCTCTGTGGTTGCTTCGGTGGGGAGATTTGCAGGGGCGTCAGGGAGGTTTTCTGTCGGCACTTCGGATACACCGAAACGGGTGAGCACCGAGCCGAAGCGCAATTCGTCACCTTCATGAAGAAGGGATCTTTCGATTTTTTCTCCGTTCAGGAAGGTGCCATTGGTTGATCCTAGGTCACGCACAAAAAAGCGGTCATCCTCGGCAAATACCTCAGCATGCGAACTGCTCACGGAATCGTCCTCGATCTGCAGTGCATTTTCCGCTAGCCGACCTATGGTGGTGGTCTGCTCCGGAAGGTCGTGGATGATTTCTTTGCCTGATGGTAGGTAGATCTTGAGCTTGGCCATTTGGTGCTCTCTAGTTTACGGCTTTGGCCGCTGCGACCTCTTTGGCAAACTCGGCAAAGAAGTAATCCGCATCGTGGGGGCCGGGGCTGGCTTCCGGATGGTATTGAACGCTGAAGGCGCTGTGTGTCTTGTGTCGAAGGCCCGCGACGGTGCCATCATTGAGATTGGTGTGAGTGACTTCGACGTCGGAAGGAAGTGTCGAGGGATCGACCGCGAAGCCATGGTTCTGGGACGTGATCGCGATTTTTCCCGAGCGAAGGTCTTTCACAGGCTGATTGGCTCCGCGGTGACCGAACTTGAGTTTGAATGTTTTTCCACCCAGTGCACGGGCAAGAATCTGATGTCCTAGGCAGATACCAAAAATCGGCTTTTTTCCAATCAAGGCGCGCACGGTATCGCAAGCGTAGTCGAGGGCTTCGGGATCTCCTGGTCCATTCGATAGAAAGACCCCATCTGTACCGAGGGCAAGAATGTCTGCGGGGCTCGATGTGGCAGGAAGGACCGTGACTTGAAAACCTTTCCTCCGAAGGTAGCGGAGGATGTTTTTTTTCATCCCGAAATCCAGTGCAGCGAGCGTGTGAGTCACGGGAGGAAGTGGCTCGAAGGTATTGCCCTTTTCGTCCGTTTCTTGATTGGAGTCCGCTCCTGATCGCAGGACCCAATCTTTGCTGAGGGAGTTTTTTTTGTCCCACTCGTAGTTGGCTTGGGTGCTCACTTCTTTCACGAAATCAATCCCATCGTAGCTGGCGGATTTGGCTTTTTCGATCGCCAATGCCTCATCTGTGATCTCTGTTGTGATGCAGGCCTTCATGGCTCCTCGTGTCCGCAAGTGCCGCGTTAAGGCTCGGGTATCGATGCCTTGGATGCCAGGGATGCCGTGTTTCTCGAGGTATTCATGCAAACCGCAATCCGCGCGCCAACTGCTAATAACGGGGCTCAATTCCTCAATCACGAACCCTCGAACTTGTGGAATGTCGCTCTCCACATCCAATCCGTTCACGCCATAGTTGCCAATCTCAGGGTAGGTCATCGCGACGATTTGGCCCCGGTAAGAAGGATCTGTCAGGATTTCCTGATATCCGCTCATGGACGTATTAAAGCAAATTTCCCCAGTCGA
>CAIWSO010000278.1 GCA_903915315.1 uncultured Spartobacteria bacterium
CGGTTTGGCATTTCCTCGCTTGTGAGTGTGTAAACGTAGTGAAACATAGGGGGGTCGCTATATCGGCTGGCTTGCCAAGCCGTAGTCTCGCAGCGGCGATTGGGTCCGCCTACGCGCCTGCGGCGCTGCGTTCAGAAGTGCCGACGCGCGAATTCACGCCCAGAACCGCTTTTCAAGTAGCGTTCGAAAGCGGCGGCTTTTTCTCGTTCACGAAAAGCCAACGCTGTTTCGATCCGCCATGGCTTGTATTTCGATGTGTGATGAACCTTGCCGGCATTATGCGCAGCAAGACGTTCATCAAGGTTGTCGGTCAACCCAACGTAGTGACGGTTTGGCATTTCCTCGCTTGTGAGTGTGTAAACGTAGTGAAACATAGGGGGGTCGCTATATCGGCTGGCTTGCCAAGCCGTAGTCTCGCAGCGGCGATTGGTCCGCCTACGCGCCTGCGGCATCTCCGGCGTGACAGCCTTCGCTCTTGCTGCGCTGCGAGCGAAGGCTGGAGGCGACGGGAGTCGAACCCGTGTCCTTAAGGCAATCCACACAACCTTCTACATGTTTAGACGATCTTTAATCTCGGAGTGGGCGGGCGAACCGTCACGCATCCCTCTCCAAAGCATCCACGTAATCGATTCACCCGTGGCGGCGGTTGCACCCGCTCGGGCCAGCCTGCTGTCGTCACACTCCGGCCTAGCAGGCGTTGACTGGAATGCGTCGTGGCTAATTAAGCCGCGAGAGCTAGATCTTCGTAATCTGCATTTATTTTTGTTTGATCCGATTTTTTACGAGGCCAACGAATCATCCTCGACATGCGAGCCGGGCTTCTCACTTCAAGTCGAAACCTTTACGCCCCCTTTTGGGAAAATCAAGATAACCCCGCCTTTTCAAAACGCAAGGGGCAGTTTGAAAAAACAGAATATTTTAGGCTGGGCGGCGTCCGGTAAGGGCGCGCTGGAGGGTGAGTTGGTCGGCGTGCTCAAGCCCGCCGCCGGCAGGGAGACCATGAGCAATGCGGGTGGTGCGAACTCCGAGCGGGGCGAGGATTTCGATGAGATAGTTTGTGGTGGCCTCGCCTTCAACGTCGGCACTCAGAGCCAGGATGATCTCGGTGGGAGATTCCAAGCGAATCCGCTCGATGAGGCTGACGATACGAAGCTCATCGGGACCCACATGGTCGAGGGGAGCGAGGCGGCCACCCAAGGCGTGATACAAACCGGTGAATACTCCACTGCGCTCAAGGGGAAGGATGTCGGTGGATTGCTCGATGACGCAGATTTCGCGCCCTTGTCGCGAGGGTTGCTGGCAAATCTCACAGAATTCCTCGATGGCAAAAAATCCACACTTGGAACACGAATGGAGGCTGGATGCCGCGAGCGTGGTGGCGCGAGCGAGTTCGGTTGGTCGCGCGTCTTTATGGCTGAGCAGCCAGAGGGCGATTCGCTCGGCGCTTCGTGGGCCGATACCGGGAAGGCGGCGGAGTTCGCGGGTGAGGTTGTTAAATGGAGCCGGGTAGTCGAGCGGCATGTCAGTGGCTGTCGAGGCGGCCATCTACGATGCGCACGGTGCGGTCACCACGGCGGGCGAGGTGGTCATCATGCGTCACCACAACGAGAGTGCGTCCCCCATCGCGAGCGAGATCGAGGAGCAGGGCCATGATGACCTCGCCATTTTTCGAGTCCAGATTGCCGGTGGGCTCATCAGCGAAGAGAATGGAGGGATCGTTGATCAGCGACCGGGCGATGGCGACGCGCTGTTGCTCCCCGCCGCTGAGTTCCGCAGGGAGGTGATTCATTCGGTCGCGAAGACCGACCCGCTCGAGGAGCTCGGTCGCGCGAGTCTGTGCGGAGGTACCCCGGATCATGGCAGGAACGAGCGTGTTTTCCAGAGCCGTGAGTTCGGGAAGCAGGAAGTAGGATTGGAAAACAAATCCCATGTGCTGGTTGCGAAGGCGGGCGAGGGCGTTTCCAGAAAGGCTGTAAAGCGACTGACCCTCGAACTCGACCGTGCCGGATTCCGGAGTTTCCAGGCCGGCTAGGGTATACAGCAGGGTGGTCTTACCGGCGCCGCTGGCTCCGCATAGGAAGACAGACTCGCCAGCAACGATGTCGAGGTCGATGCCTCGCAGGACAGGAATCTGCGAACCTCCGATACGAAATGAACGCTCGAGGCTGCGTGCCCTCAGGCGGGGAGTCATGGACGCTGATCCACAGGTGTGTAAACCTTCCCTACGGCGGGACCGGTGTATTCGCTGAGCGGCCTGTAGAGACGGTTATCGGCGAGTTGTTCCATCACATGACCGGTCCATCCCGAGGCACGGGCAATGGCGAAGACGGGAGTGAACATATCGGTCGGGATGCCCATTGAGTAGTAAACGGTCGCGGAGTAGAAATCGACATTGGCATTGAGACCCTTGCGCTCGCGCATGATTGTCGCGATGCGTTCGCTCATGCGGATCCACTTCGGCTCGCCGAGTTGATTACTGAGGACGATCGCCATTTCGCGAAGGTGCGGGGCGCGAGGATCGAGGACCTTGTAAACGCGATGGCCGATGCCCATGATTTTTTTCTTCTGCTCGAGGGCATTTTCAACCCAAGCGTCAACATTTTCCTCACTGCCGATTTCTTGGAGCATATGGATCACACCTTCATTCGCACCGCCGTGGAGCGGGCCCTTGAGGGTTCCGATCGCCGAGGTGATGGCGGAATACATATCCGAGAGGGTGGCGATAGTGACGCGGGCCGAGAAGGTCGAGGCATTCATGCCGTGGTCGGCATGGAGGACGTAAGCGACATCGAGCGTACGCGTGGCCTCGGCTGTCGGCGCGACGCCATTGAGGAGATAGAGAAAATGGGCGGCCTCACCGAGATCGGTGCGAACGGCAGGCAGTTCGAGCCCCTTGCGAGCGCGGTGAAAATAAGCAGCGATGACGCCGATCTTGGCCGTGATGCTGACAGCGCGATCGTAGTTGGCGGCAGCGCTTTCGTCCTTCGGATTTTTGTCGTAGAGACCGAGCATCGAAACGGCCGTGCGAATCACATCCATCGGACCGGACTCCTTTGGAACGGAACGGAGGAAATCGATAACCTGTGTGGGAAGTTCGCGGGCGGAGCGGAGCTTGAGGGAGAGCGCTTCGAGTTGCGCACGGTTTGGTAATTCCCCATGCCAGAGGAGATGAACAACCTCTTCGTAGGTGGCTTTGCCGGCCAGCTCGTTAATGTTGTAGCCGCCGTAAATGAGCACCCCCTCTTGTCCGAGCACTTCGCTGAGGCTGGTTGAGTTGGCTACGATTCCTTCGAGTCCTTTTGCGATAACAGGCATAGTTTTATTAGGTGTGGAGAGAACATCAGAATGATGAATGGTTCGATTCCGAAAGAAAAGACATTCCCGTGGACTTTGGGCAAAAAAGGACGGGGACACCTCATTTCTGAGGTGCCCCCGCTTGGGGATGGCTGTAAGCCGGATTCTGTCCGGCCGATAGCTTGCGCCACCGGCGTGGACGGTCATTTGTCTTGCCCCACACCTTGCGGCGGGAGGCAGCCCTTGCGGGCTGCGACCAATACCCGGAGAGTCCCACTGCTTGCGCAGTGAAGCGGGCAGGCGACCCGATCCTCTCCTGTTCTGTCTTGCACCACATGGGGTTTTTCGTGCCCCCTCGCTTGCGCTTGGGGCGGTGGGCTCTTACCCCGCCTTTTCACCCTTACCGAAACGCTTGCGCGCATCGGCGGTTTGTTTTCTGTGACACTTTCCGTCAACCGCAGCTTTCGCCTCGGTTTCCCGCGTGTTCTCCACGGCATGCTGCCTTATGGTGTCCGGACTTTCCTCTCCACGCAGCCTTGCGGCATACGCTGAGCGACCGTCCGCCATCACTGGGAAAGGTAGTCAACGCGCGAGGATGCGCAAGACGTCAATTTCGAGAGGCGATAGCGTTAAAGCAATTCGGCGATTTGAATCGCATTGAGAGCGGCTCCTTTGAGCAACTGATCGCCGCAAACCCAGAGAGCGAGTCCATTTTCCATCGCGCAATCGAGACGAAGACGGCCGGCAAAACAATCGTCTTTTCCGGCGGAATCCAAAGGCATCGGATAACCATCGGCGAGAAATTGAAGACCTGGGGCCTTTGAAAGCGCGGCGCGGGCGTCCTCGAGGTTGACGGGTTTTTCGAATTCCGCACTCAATGCGATCGAGTGGGCGCGGTAGACGGGCGTTCTCACACAGGTGACGGAGGCTTTGAAGTTCGGGAGATGCATGATCCTGCGCCCCTCGTTTTGCATTTTCATTTCCTCTTTCGTGTATCCGGTATCGAGGAAGGAATCGACCTGCGGGATCACGTTGAATGCAATCTGGTGAGGGAATATCTCTTTTAGGATCGGCTTGTGCTTCGCAACACAATCGGTCTGATGACGGAGTTCGTCGATCGCACGGGCACCAGCACCAGAGACAGCTTGATAACTTGATGCAAAAATCCGCTTCACACCGAATTGGCGATGCAATGGGTAGAGGGCCAGAAGGGTGATCGCTGTGGTGCAATTCGGATTGGCGAGGATCCCCTTATGGTTTTTGACATCAGCGCCGTTGATTTCAGGAACAACGAGCGGCACGTCGGCGTGCATGCGAAAGGCGGAGGAATTGTCGACCACGACAGCCCCGTGACGGACGGCCTCGGGTGCGAAATCGCGGGATATCGCACCGCCCGCGCTGAAGATCGCAATATCGATATCCTCAAACGAATTCATATTAAGCGGCTTGATCGTGTGGGATTCTCCCCGAAAGGTGAGCGTCTTGCCGGAGGAACGCGGCGAGGCGAGGAGGCGAAGGCTGGATACCGGGAAGTTACGGCGTTCCATGACTCGAAGCATTTCGGCTCCGACGGCTCCAGACGCACCAACGATTGCGACTCGATAGGATTTCGACATAGTATTTGAGATTATGGTTAATGAATTGGTTGCTCCTTCAGACTCTGGGGACTCGGAGGTCCTCGTGGACATAGGGGGGCAGTACGTCCATCTTCTAACAAATGGGCGGCCGGTCAAGTCTTGGCCTGCATCCACCTCCAAGTTCGGGATTGGGTTCGAACCAGGCAGCAACAAGACCCCCACCGGAAACTTTCTTGTGTCTGAGAAAATCGGCGCAGACGCACCGCTGTGGACTGAATTCCAAAGCCGTCAGCCGACCGGTCGCATCGCGGAACCGGGTGGCGAGCAAGACGCCATTCTCAGCCGCATTCTCTGGCTGGACGGCATAGATCCGGAAAATGCAAACACCAAGAGCCGCTACATTTATTTCCACGGAACCAACCGGGAGGACCTCATCGGCACGCCAGCAAGTCACGGCTGCGTGAGGCTTCGCAATTCAGACATCGCCGAACTTTTTGATTTGATTCCGATCGGGACGCGCGTGCGTATCGCCTGATCCTGTTGGGGAATGACATTTTTATTTGCGAAATTTTTGGCCGCTTAAAAACCCCTCCATCTCGAAGCCCGCAAGCGTCGAACGAATCAGGACTGCACCGGCTTGATCCTGCTGGAGAAGAGTAATTCCTCGCTCGCGAAGCATGCTCACCCAACCGGGGTCCATCGGCTCCGCGTTTGAAAATTCGCCCCGCCGCGAGACAACAAGGAACGAAGGACGAACCGCATCCAGAAAGACCGCATCTGGCGGTATGCCGGAATGGTGGTGGCCAAGCACAAGGATATCCGAGACCAGTGCCTCTGCACAGGTTTGCAGAAGGTCCCGAAATGTGTCAGGGCCGGAATCGGAAAGAAAGAGAACGCGTGCGCGCGGAGTATCGAGGCGGACGACTAGCGACTTGTCATCTGCCCGACCTGCATTATAGCCGAGCGGAGGATGCAGGATCTTCCATTTTGCGACGTCATTGATTTCGATCTCATCCCCTGCGAACTGAATGGACTTGGGCATCC
>CAIWSO010000279.1 GCA_903915315.1 uncultured Spartobacteria bacterium
GAAGGGCTTCAACTTGTGGCTAGTGCCTGTAACTCTCAAACCGGTTGTATGAAGCGGATGCTTTGGCCGTTCACAAAAACCGTGGAGCTCACGGGGTTCAGCCGCTTAGAACGTTCGGCTGACGTCTTGACACTGGACTCAGGCGAAAAAGAAATTCCGCTCCTCTGTCACGAAGCCTGCAACATCCTGGTGGCCGCATGTCGTGAGACCGTCAAAAAACGGGACCGGGCTGCTGCTGCGACAGTCTGACTGTCCCGCCTGTGCCTGTGGGTTTGTGGGAAAGCGGTGGTTAGAGGGCTTTTTTCACCCCGTGCTCTCTGAAGGGAGCGTGGAGTCTGCGTTTTGGGAACAACCCCGCGAATAACTTCAGTTTCTCCACCAATAACTTCCCGTTTTGCTTTGACCGTCGCCTTTTTCGCACGCTACTTCACACCCTCGATCAGGTTGTGCTCAAACACCGGATCCTGTGGAACAGGCTTAGGGAGCGGTTCTCCAGCTGTGGAACTAAGTTGTTCACACCTTTAATAAGATTAAATTAAAAAGGTTTTTCTTATCTCTCTCTTCAGAGCGTGAACAAACTGAGAATCTAAAAGTCGGGAAACTCCGTTTCAGAGACATTTTTCTTGGTAACAGTGAAAATGTGCGCCTGTTTACCGTGTGGACTCAGTGAAACGTAGTTCCGAGACCCGTGCCAAAGATATTGGTCATTAGAAAGGAGGTCTCGTACCGTGTAAGAATCCCCCTCGTGCAGGTTCAGAAGAGCTAGGGGAACATGGAGGAAAGTCTCCTGGGCATTAACGTAGTCTAGCGAGATAACGATCAGAAGCAGGTCATTGTCAGCGGGAGAGGACTTGGAATAAAAAAGAACAGAGTCGTTCTCCGCATAATGGAAAGTCAAATTGTCAAAGAGACGGAGGCTACGGTGTGCTTTGCGAACCTCGTTGACCCGAGTTATCAATGGTTTGATGTTGCCGGGAGCGTTCCAATCGCGGGCTTTAAATTGATACTTTTCACTGTCCAAATATTCTTCTTTGTCAGGCAGAGCCAGATTTTCGCAAAGCTCGAAGCCTGAGTAGATTCCATAGGTGGGGGAAAGGGTTGCCGATAGAATGAACCGGATCACGAACGCAGGGAGTCCGCCGAACTGAAGAAAAAAAGGAAGAATGTCAGGGGTATTGGGCCAGAGATTAGGTCTGAAAAAATCGCTTTGAGGGGTCTCGGTGAGAGAGGCGAAATAGTCGGTGAGTTCCTGCTTAGTGTTTCTCCATGTGAAATAGGTGTAACTTTGAGTAAAGCCGACCTTAGCCAAGGCGAGCATCATTTTTGGACGCGTAAATGCCTCGGAGAGAAAAATTGTGTCGGGGAAGGAGTGCTGGACTTTAGTGATTAAAAACTCCCAAAACGCGACAGGCTTGGTGTGCGGATTGTCCACGCGGAAGATACGCACTTTCCGCTGAGCCCAAAATAATACGACTGCAGTCAGCTCCTCCCAGAGCGCTCGCCAGTCGTCATTATGAAAATTCAGAGGGAAAACATCCTGATATTTTTTCGGAGGATTTTCTGCGTACTTGATAGAGCCGTCTGGACGTTGGTAGAACCAATCCGGATGTTCACTGACGTAAGGGTGATCAGGAGAGCAATTAATGGCGAAATCAAGTGCGAGCTCCATGCCCCGCGCATGGATTTGATCAACCAACCAGTCGAAATCAGAGAGGGAGCCTAATTCTGGAGCAACATCACAATGGCCGCCGCCATTCGGGCAATTTTGGTGTCGATTGCCAATCGCGT
This sequence comes from uncultured Spartobacteria bacterium, assembly GCA_903915315.1. Taxonomy (GTDB): domain Bacteria; phylum Verrucomicrobiota; class Verrucomicrobiia; order Chthoniobacterales; family Terrimicrobiaceae; genus UBA967. The sequence goes on from CAIWSO010000279.1 coordinate 1,789, forward strand.
AGGGAACACCGGGTTCGCCCGAGACGCATGTGACCGAGTTGTTCTTGCCCTTTCTGGCAGTGATTCCGATGGGATGGATGGGAGGGAAATAAATAACATCGAAGCCCATGCGTTTAGCGTCATCAATACGCGGCAAACAATCGCGGAAAGACGAGCCTTTTGATCCGTTACCTTCAGCAGAACGTGGAAAAAATTCGTACCATGCTGAGAACAGAGCAGCTTCGCGATCAACAATAACACGCGGATAAAGAGGCACAGAGGTAGACAACGGGGGCGTTTCCACCAAAGCGCGTACGGAAGCGGAGGAAAGATAAAATTCGCTAGATTCCGCGCGCTCAGAATAACATTCTAACAAACCATTTAGAGCAGAATCGTCAAGAAGTTCCAAAATAGACGAGGATTGGGCATCACGAATGGCAGAGGCGTATGAAAGAAGGCTGGTAGCATCTTCATGGTGCTGGGCTTCGCGTGCATTAAACGCGGCGTTTTCGCAAATCAACGCGCCCTCCATCAGTTCCAAGTGGATGTCTGTAATCCCAGCTTTGACCTTCACC
>CAIWSO010000280.1 GCA_903915315.1 uncultured Spartobacteria bacterium
GAGCCATCGACGACATTGTAATCCGTGACGCCCGACTTGAAGAGCGCGAAGCCATCGTGATGCTTCGAGGTGATTACGACATATCGCATGCCGGATTCCTTGAAAATCCGCGCCCACTCTTCGGCATCGAACTCCTGCGGATTGAAACGGGAAACGACCTCCTGGCGGTATTCCTTAAAGGGAATGCGGTGGGTCATCATTGCCCACTCGGCGTAGGGCGGACCGTCGGAGTTGCCCTTGTATTGTCCGGCCAAGGTGGAATACGCACCGAAGTGGATGAAGACCCCGAATTTGTCATGGCGGAACCACTTGTTCAGCCGCGCCTCGGACTTCGCCGGATGGCGCAAGTCGGCGGCAAACCGTTTTTTGAAAGAGTCCGCGTGGGCCTGCTCGGGGTTATCCGCGCTTGGCACCGTCTCGGCAAAAGCGAGTCCGAAGAAGAGTGGGAGTAGCAAGGGAGCGAGGATTTTTCTCATGGTCAATCAGAGGACGGCTCGTCGCGGGTTGATGCCATTATTTCCCGGGCACCTTCCATTTCGGATCCTTGAATGTGATCCAGGTGAGGTTCGAAGTGACGCCTTGGGCGATTTTGGCCTTGAGGGCTACGCTTGACGCTTCGCTCCAGCTTTTGAGCGGCTCGCCGTCTCCGCGGAAGCGGAGTCGCTCAGCGGGAATTTCGAGGGTTTGCCAGTCATTGGATCCCTGGATTTCGAATTCGGCGCTGTAGCGACCATTCACCACGATGAAGAAGGTTTGAGGCTGGGTGCAGTGGTAGTCGAAAACCATCACAGCGCCTTCGGGAGCCTTGCGGGAGGCTTCACCGAGGAGCATGCAGGCGGCTTCATGTGGGTTGTTCGAGCGGATGCCCTTGGCGCCCGCCACCTCTGCGGGACTCACATTGGTCCACGATTCGCTTCCGTCCTCGGGGAAGACTTTGGTCGCAACGGCCTTTCCGAGCTTCGAGGGAATGGCGGCGGTGAAGTCCGAGGAAATCACAATTTCGCCGGGGTAGCGGATGTTGGCGAAGGCGAAAACATACTCGTCGACATTCTTGATGGGAATTTTCGCGACCCAGGTGTCGCCCTTTTTCTCGGTCTTGGCATCCATCCACAGGCGCGCGCAGTTGAACGGCTCCTTGAACGCGTAATACACATCGAGGGCCTCGATTTTTTGAGGCGATCCGGGCTTGATGTGGAATTCCGGCACGCCGGTGGCATCGAGCTTGATCTCGGAAATCGGACGCGCGGGCCAAAAGACGTCCTTGCCGAGAACATATTTTTCGAGCCAGAGCTTCGCGCCTTTGCCGAGCTTCCAGGTGTCATGCTGACCGCGGGCTTGGTGGGCAAAGCTGAATGGCACGGCGGGCTGGAATTTTTTGAAATTCGTCTCGCCCCGCTCGTGGCCACCGTGGTGGTCATTCGAGCCATTCAACCAGAATGTCGGGGCCGTGATGTAGGGCGCGTGGGACTCGGGAGTGATGGCGGAAAGCAGCAATTCCTCGCCGGGGGTCTTCTGCGGCTGGACATAGGGAACATTATACATGAACAGGCCCTTGTCCCGGTAGAAGTCGGTCCAACCGCTGCCGAAATAAGTCACCACAGCCTTTACGCGGGGATCCATGCCGAGGTTCCACATGAGGGAACCGCCGTAGGAATAGCCTTTCGCGCCGACGCGGGATTTGTCGACTTCCTTCTGGGCGATCAAATAGCTGAGTGCCCGCCGCTGAATGGCATACCAGAGGTAGTCGTCGGTTTGTTTGGCATCGGTGATGTCCTTGCCATCGGGGAGCTTCGCTTTCACGCGATAGCCCTCCTTGGCATCCATGTTTCCGTAGCGAAGTTTGTCGGGATACTTCGTGTAGTGCGGACGGCCTGCCACTTTGCCGCAGTAGTCGTGCGCGAGCACCGCCCAGCCGTCGTTTAGGAATTCCTTGTCGATGCCGGGCATGGAGGTCCAACCATGCACAACGAGCAGGCCGGGCGCGTTTTTGGCATCGGCCTTCACCGCGTATTTGCAAAACACGCGGACTTCTTCTCCGTTCACATACGCGCTGATGTAGGAGTCCTTCGAATAAATGCCGTCCTTTGTTCCTTCCGAAATGATCTCTTCTTTGAAATCACCGGCGTCGGGATTGTAGTCCTTCCAAACCTCGGGCGGGGTCGGGATTTTTGCTGGCGCGGTTTGCTGCGCAGGTGCGGCGGGGGCTAACGCGAAGGCGAAAATCGCCAACGCGGCGGGGATGGTGAGGCTGGTCGGTTTTTTCATGAGGGTTGGAGATTGTTTTTAATCCTGATTGTTGTTGTTGGCTTGCGGGACCGCAATTTTGAAAGAGGTTTTTTTGTCGCCATTGGTATTCACCCAAACAACGAGGTCCGTGCCATCGATGGTTTTGTTGTGGCCGAAGCGGAAGTCTTTTCCGCGCGGGATTTTCTTTCCTTCGATGGTGAGCGCGGCCGGGCGGTTGCCCCAATTTTTCACGACGAAGGCGGGATTGTGGATCGGTGCGTCGGGCGTGGCCTCGAGCGAGAATTCCAACGGACCTGCGGTCGGGGATTTCGCTGTGAAGACATACGCGCGCTGGTTTTTGTCATACGCGCCGCCTTCGAACCCGCTTCCCGCCAGCCTCGCCGCCGGGGCGGAATTCCACGACCTCGCGAGCGGCACGAGGCTGTTGATCGGCTGATCGGTCATTCCGTAGAGATAAACCGATTCGCTACCCTCCGCGTTTCGGCGGATGACCCCGCGTGAGGTGCTGAGCGAAAAATGGGAGGGTTTGTCGGATACGATCGCCTTGCGACCGTCATTCGGGAGTTGCGCCACGGGCCAGTGGTTCCAGCACGGGAATTTCGAATAATCCGAACTCGGCCCGATGCCAACTGGGATGATTTTTACATCGGTTTCATAGACGATGAACGGCTTCCAGTTGGATTTGAAATTCACGATTTGGATATTCGCCTGATCAGGGTTTTGAAAATGGCGCGGGCCCTTCGGGTCGTTTAATATCACCGGCATGCCGTCTTCCCACGAGTAGGTGTGGGTTTCGCCCTTTTGATTCGCGAGGGTAAGCGCCTTGAGTTCCACGGTGTCCTCGGGACGCATGCCGGGCTGGTTGTAGAGGAGTGTCTCCTGCCACTCGCCGCTACCGTTGAAATGATTTTTCGCGACCACATGCCGCACGGCCACCCCGTCCGGGTAGATTATGAAATACTCGTCGGACCAAAGCCCCCAGCCGGTCAATGGGTCGGGATCGAGGAATTTCCC
>CAIWSO010000281.1 GCA_903915315.1 uncultured Spartobacteria bacterium
CTGCAAATGACGCTTACCGCACCCAGCATCGCTAAAAAGTAACTTGAGCGACTTCGTATACCCAAAAAACTATGATGTGGTCGTGATTGGTGCCGGCCACGCTGGCATTGAAGCCGCCTTAGCCTCGGCCCGACTCGGTTGCGTGACCCTTCTGCTGACGCAGAACGCGGATACCGTAGGCCAGATGTCTTGCAATCCCGCTATCGGTGGGCTCGCCAAAGGCCACATGGTTCGCGAGATCGACGCACTCGGAGGTGCCATGGGCCTCAATACGGATGCCACGGGCATTCAATTCCGCATGCTGAATGCCACAAAAGGGCCCAGCGTCCGTGCCCCACGTGCCCAATGCGATAAAAAAGCCTACCAGTTCCGAATGAAGGTCCTCTTGGAACGCCAACCTCATCTCGATGTGAAGCAGGCGAACGTGACCAAGCTCATCACCGGCGACAATGGCGTCGAGGGTCTGGAGACGAACCTTGGCCTTCGCTTTAACACACGCGCCGTGGTCGTCACCACAGGCACCTTCATGCGCGGCCTTCTCCATGTGGGACTGCGAAATCAAGCCGGCGGACGCTTGGGAGACACGGTTTCCACGTTCAGCGATTGCCTGCGCGAACTCGGTTTTGAAGTCGCTCGATTCAAGACCGGAACGCCATGCCGACTCCTTGCAAAGAGCATTGATTTCTCGAAATGCGAAGCCCAGCACGGCGACGAACCCGCTCCCGTTTTCAGTTTCATGGCGGACACAATCCGTCGCGGCGAAGATGATATATTTACCCTCAACGAATGGCGCGATGGAGCGTTCCACGCCCGTCAAATCCCCTGCTGGATCACCTACACGACGCCCGCCACCCACGAGATCATTCGCTCCAACCTTCATAAATCTCCGCTTTATTCGGGAGTCATCGAGGGGGTGGGTCCACGCTACTGCCCGAGCATTGAAGACAAAGTGGTCAAATTTGCAGAGAAAAACCAACACCAGCTTTTCTTGGAACCGGAGGGCCGCCATAGCGATGAGATCTACGTCAACGGCGTTTCTACCAGCCTGCCGTTCGATGTTCAATATGCCTTCATCCGCAGTGTTCCTGGACTCGAGAACGCCGAGATTTTGCGTCCAGGCTATGCGGTGGAATACGATTACTGCCCGCCCACACAACTCCACACCACGCTGGAAACCAAGCGTATGCCTGGGCTTTACTTTGCAGGTCAAATCAACGGCACGTCGGGCTATGAAGAAGCCGCAGCACAAGGCTTGGTGGCTGGTGCAAATGCCGCATTGAAGTGCCTCAGTCGCCCAGCTCTCACTGTGGCTCGCCACGAAGGCTATATCGGCGTGCTGTTGGACGATCTCGTCACCCGCGGCACGCCGGAACCCTACCGCATGTTCACCAGCCGGGCGGAATACCGGCTCCTCCTGCGACAGGACAACGCAGATCTCCGACTCACTGGCAAAGCCATCGAGCTCGGACTTGCCGATGCCGAGCGCACCTCCCGCTTCCGCGAAAAGCACAACCAGTTTATCACCCTCAAGAGCCGCCTCAAGGAGTTCAAGGTGGATACCATTCCGCTCGAGCGCTGGCTCAAGCGCCCCGAAAATACCTGGCAATCTGTCCCCTTCGAAATCCTCTCCCAATTTCCTATCCCAGTTTGGGAGCAAATCGAAACCGATCTCAAATACGCCGGCTATCTGACACGACAAGAAGAGCAAATCGCCCGATCTGCCAGGCACGAAAATAAGTCCATTCCGGATTGGCTAGATTACTCCAAGATCAACGGACTTCGCACTGAAGCCGTTCAGAAACTCACTCAAATCCGCCCCGAGACCCTTGGCCAAGCGGCCCGCATCAGTGGGGTCACTCCCGCCGATGTCGCCCTTTTGGGAATCTGGATCACTAGGGGCAACGAAACCATTCCAACACCATGAGCACGCCCAACCGTATCGAGACCAAATTCCAAGCCCTCCGCGCCGCCGACCATTGCGGTTTCATCGCCTACATCACGGCTGGCGATCCGACACTCGACACGACCGTCTCACTGGTCGCCACTCTCGAAAAGTCTGGCGTGGACATCATCGAGCTTGGCATTCCCTTTTCCGATCCCTTAGCCGATGGGGCCACAATCCAAGCAGCCTCGAGTCGCGCCATCAATGCGGGCGCCAGCGTCGAGGGAGTTCTTGATGCCGTCCGAAAAATCCGAACCACATCGGAAATCCCGATCGTTCTCTTCACGTATTTGAACCCGGTTTATATCTATGGCTTCGACAAATTCCATGCGGACGCCTCCGCCGCAGGCGCCGATGGCGTTTTGATCCTCGATCTCCCTCCCGATGAAGCCGCACGGAATGTTGAGCTAATGAAATCCCACAGCCTCCTGGCCATTCGACTCATCGCGCCGACGACTCCGCCCGATCGCATGGAGCTGATTGCGAAATCCGCAGAGGGCTTCATTTACTACGTTTCCCGCGAAGGCGTCACCGGCGAGCAAACCAGCCTTTCCGCAAGCATCGGTTCCCAAGTTCGCGAAATCAAATCCCACACGCATCTCCCTATCGCCGTCGGATTCGGCATTTCCACCCCCGAACAAGCAGCGGAAGTCGCCAAGGAAAGCGACGCCGTCGTCGTCGGTAGTGCCATC
>CAIWSO010000282.1 GCA_903915315.1 uncultured Spartobacteria bacterium
GTCAAATCGAATGCCATCGTCTATGCGGGCACCGATCGCACGCTGGGCATTGGTGCCGGACAGATGTCCCGAGTGGACTCTTCGCGCATTGCCGTCTGGAAGGCGCAGGAGGCAGGTCTCTCGCTCAAGGGTAGTGTCGTCTGTAGTGATGCCTTTTTTCCGTTTCCCGATGGACTCATCGCGGCAGCTGAAGCTGGAGCCACGGCTGCGATCCAGCCGGGTGGATCCGTTCGTGACCCAGAGGTCATTCAAGCCGCTAACGAAAAAGGCGTCGCGATGGTCTTCACTGGCATGCGGCATTTCCGCCACTAACCGAACTTTGGAAAATCCGCCAAGACTCGCATCTAGTCCGCTGGCTGTTGTGACGTGCGGGCCGGCATACGAGTCCGTGGATGGAGTGCGCCGACTGACGAATTTCGCTACTGGTGAGATCGGCACGATTCTCAGCGCCGCACTACAGGAAAGCGGGTGCGATGTGATTTGTTTCCGTGGGGAGGGGAGCACCGCCGCTGCGCCGACGGGCGTTAAAGTGCAGTCTTTCTCGACAAACGATTCTTTAGCTCAGGCGTTGAGGGCTCTTCCACGCCAACCGGACTTGATCTTCCATGCTGCCGCTCTTTGTGATTTTAAAATCAAGGCGATTGAGGGCGCTGACTCGAAGGAGAAAATTTCGAGCCGATCGGGAGGCATCACTATTCATCTTGAGCCCGCTCTCAAAATCCTGCCCCAGCTTCGCAAGTGGTTTCCGCGAGCCCTTGTTGTGGGTTGGAAATATGAGCTCGATGGACAGCGCTCGGATGCCATGACGAGAGGTGCACAACAGCTCCGTGAAACGGGTTCAGATGTCTGTGTTGTGAATGGGAAAGCCTACGGCGAAGGGTTCGGAATCCTTCGCAGGGACTTGTCACTCAGGCACTGCCAAGACAAAAAATCCTTAGCCTTGGCGTTGATCGACATCCTCGCCAAAAATGAAAATCCGACGAGCGGGCGTTAGGCGAACCTAGCCAAGTCCGGATCTATGGCTTTCACTGGAACGCGAAGTATATTCGGAATCACTAGAGTTTTGTAGTAGTCCGAAGCGAGTCGACTCACAAACGGAGAGAGATTGTCCATGTATTTCAAGCAGAGCAATTCCTCCAAAAGGGCTTTCTTTTGAGCTGCGTCAACGTGGCCCTCTTTTTCCAGCCAGTCACACATCTTGTTGATGAGCTCATCGCTAGGATGGCGAGTGGCATTTTCGATTTTTACCCAGCCCGGAGTAGAAATAAACCCCTTTGATCCCATGGCTTCTTGTGAAAGGCCTAAGGAAACCCGCAAATCGCGGAGACGTTTGTTTAAGAGTTTTAGGCGCATAATAAATTGCTCTATAACCTCATTGGGAAGTTTAGTAAACCTTCTTTTTTGGGGTGAGGTTGAGATGCAAAAATAACGTGTTGCCAATGAATGTGAAGTAAAAATATGAGGCTTAAAAATTCTTTCTTGGGGGGCTGGGGATTTTTTAGATTGAATTGCGGTCGCAGATTCGGACTCTGGGTTGTATGGATGAACTGATTTTATTTGAAACGCTCAGCATGGAGCGAGTTTGGGGTGGGCGTCGACTGGAGAATCTGCCGGGCAAGGTATTGCCAGCAGGGGTTCCAATCGGCGAGCTTTGGGAGGTGGTTGATCGCGAGGATGCGCAGAGTATTGTCAGCGTGGGGGCACTAAAAGGATTGAGCCTGCATGAGCTTTGGACAAGTCATCGGGTTGCGATTTTTGGAGAAGCGTATTTCGCATCAACGGCGCCGCGATTTCCGCTTTTAGTTAAGTTGCTCGATGCGTCCGAAAAACTTTCGGTACAAGTTCACCCTCCGATCAATAAGGCTGCCGAGCTGGGCGGTGAGCCGAAGACCGAGGTCTGGTATTTTTTGGATTCCCTGCCCGGAGCCAGTATTTATGCGGGTCTCAAAAAGGGGGTGACTCGAGAGGAGTTCGAGGCACTTCTGGAAAGTGGGAATGTGGAATCGGCCCTTCATCAAGTACCTGTGGCAGCCGGGGAGAGTATTTTTATTCCGAGTGGGCGGCTTCACGCTATCGGCGAAGGCAACGTGATCATCGAGGTCCAGCAGAATAGCGATACGACCTATCGGGTTTTCGATTGGAATCGTGTGGGATTGGACGGACAGCCGCGGGCGTTGCATATCAAGGAGTCCATGGCTTCCATCGATTTCGAGGATTTTGAGCCTCGGGTCCAATCGGCTTCCGAACCTCTCATCGCAGACTGTGCATTTTTTCACATCGAAAAAGTCTGTGTTTCCACGCCTATGGATCTCCGTCCACAAGGGAGATTTGCTCTTGCTGTCGTGGTTGAGGGGTCGGTGACATGCTTGGATCGGAAAATGGAGAGAGGTCAATTTTTCCTTATTCCCGCGAGTGTGAATCAGGCGTGCGTGGCCCCGATCGGGGAATCTGCAACGCTCTTGGTGTGCACGCTGCCGGCTTGATCGCTCGACGCCGAGAGACGACTGGGCCTGTCTTTTATTCGTTAATAGATAGGAAACTAGGCGGTTTGCGGTAAGGTGCTGGTGTGGGCAAAAATTGCTCAGGGCTTGGTATTTTGGTGTTTACATAAAATGGTGTTGGGATATTTTGTGTGCCCTGTTCGAGCTCACGTGGCGGAACTGGCAGACGCGTGCGGCTCAGGACCGCATGGGGTAACCCTTGGAGGTTCGAATCCTCTCGTGAGCACTTCGGGCAGACCTTTTTTATCGTGGAGAGTATCCTATCCCAAACAGATCCTGAGTTCGTGAGATCGACATTCAGTTCGATCTCGAAGCGCTACGATTTTGCGAACCATCTACTCAGCGGTGGACTCGATTATTACTGGCGTTTCCGAGTGGCCAGAAAGGTGGTACGCCTTTCTCCGGGTCGGGTATTGGATCTGGCTACAGGCAGTGGAGACCTCGCGATCGCATTGAAGAAATCCTGCCCACTAGCTGCTGTGACCGCAGCGGATTTCTGCCTGCCGATGCTGAATCAGGCGCGCCGCAAGGGTGTCGCTCGATTGGTCCAGGCGGATGCGCTGGCATTGCCCTTTGCGGATTCCTCTTTCGATGTTGTGACAGTTGCATTCGGCCTGCGCAATATGGCGTCGTGGCCGGGGGCTTTGCGAGAAATGGCGCGGGTTTTGCAGCCTGGTGGCACGCTTATCATTCTCGATTTCTCACTTCCGGAGTGGGAAATCTTCCGAAATATCTACCGGTTTTATCTTCACCGGATTCTCCCGAGTATTGCCGGGTGGGCAACCAAGCGCCCGGCGGCCTATGAGTATCTGGGCGAATCCATCGAGTCGTTTCCATCCGGTCTGACGATGACGGCGATGATGACATCTTGCGGATTTTCCTGTGAGCCACCATTGCCTCTCACTGGCGGCATCGTCACCCTCTATTCTGGAAAGACGAAGGACGACTGACCGGCTTGCAGGGATTAATTTCCAAAGGAAATTCCGACGGACCGTGCAATGTTCACGAGTTGGGATTCGGGGTTCACTCTGTGCATTCTTTGGACCGCCGAAGAGATTGGAACATCGATGAAGGTGCAGTTTTGATAGCTCACCATTGAGCCGAATTTTCCTTCTGCGATGAGTTCAACTGCCTTCACTCCGAACCCGGTGGCGAGAATCCGATCGAGTGTGGTCGGGGCTCCGCCGCGTTGCAGGTGACCCAGCACGCAAGTGCGAACTTCCTTGCCGGTGCGTTCGCCGATTTCTTTGGCCACGAATTCAGCGATCCCGCCGAGCCGCCGATCGCCTGCGGGCGTCTGTTGGCTGGTTTGTTTGCCATCCTTGGGGGAAGCGCCTTCAGCGACCACCACGAGGGTGCTTTTGGATCCCTCACGATGGCGACGGTCGATCTCTGCAGCCACCTTTTCGTATTCAAAAGGCATCTCGGGAAGAAGGATGATGTCGGCTCCCCCGGCGAGCCCTCCTTGAAGGGCAATCCATCCGGCGTGGCGCCCCATGACTTCCAGAACGATCACTCTTTTGTGGCTGGTGGCGGTGGTGTGGAGGCGGTTGAGCGCCTCGGCCACGCATTCCACAGCGGAATTGAATCCAAATGTCATGGAAGTCGCTTCGAGATCGTTGTCGATGGTTTTTGGGACACCGACAACGGGGAAGCCGGCTTCGTGAAGCAACTGGGCTGTATTGAGTGACCCATCACCGCCGACGACAATCAACCCATGGAGATTGAGAGTTTGAAATGTTTGGCGGGTTTTACCGAGGACTTCCGCTTGAATCATGCGACGCGATCCGGATCGGCTGATGAATTGGCCGCGGTTCACGGTTCCGAGGATAGTCCCACCGAGGTGCATGATCCCGGATGTGGCGTTTCGATCTAGGAGGATGTGTGTTTCGGGCGGCAGGAGGCCCTCGAATCCATCGCAGAAGCCGATGAGTTCAAATCCCAGCTTTTCCGAGGTTCGGCTGGCAGCACGCAAGACGGCATTGAGCCCGGGGCAGTCGCCGCCGCTGGTAAGGATGCCGATGCGCTTCATTCCTGTGATTTAAAGTGCTTCGCCCTTTATCGACGGCCGCCCTTCGGCCGCCCAGGCATCATAGAGTCCCCAACCTCTTTGGATGAGGGCGGTGCCATCTTTGAAGCGATCTTCCGAGCCGAGGAGCACGACGGTGATGCGGCGTGGGGTGATGAGCACGGTTTGGCCCTCGCGGCGGGATTCCGGTCGGCGGTCGGCCGAAAGGATCAAGCAATCGCCAGCCTTGCGGGTGCGGCCGGTTTTGACTCCATCGATCCCATTTCGCCCCACGAGTTCATTGGTGTTTCTGATATCGTAGGGCATATCGATCCCGCCACGGATGATGTGGATTTGCCGAGATATCTGAGCCACATAAAATGCAAATCCCGACTTGTCGTAGGCATATCGCGTTAGGCGGGCGAGATCCTCGGCGGTGGAATAGGGGATCGCTCCGCTCTTCATGCTATCCATCCCGCTGGGATTCAAAAACAACGTGCGCTTCATCAAAAGGGATCTCGACAGCGCATTCATTTGGGCCACGAAGTTGCTTGCGGGATCGAGTTGCTCGGGATTTGCGATGCGGGAACCGACATGGTGGGCGAGCGTGTTCGCGGCAATGTTATCTGAAGCGAGGAGGGCGCAATAAATCAGGTCGCGCAAGCTCAGGCGGTCGCCCGGAGCGAGGCCGATGGAGCTGGAGGCTCCATTATCGGTGGCTGAAGCCGGGACTTCGGCGAAAGTGGAAAGATCGACTTTCTCAAGTTCCGCCCAGTCTAGAACCACGAGGGAGGTGGCCACCTTCGTGAGGCTGGCAACCTGCAATTTTTCAGTTCTTTTGTCGGAGTCCAATATCGCACCAGTCTGGTTATCGATAATAATGTAACTCTCAGCGGCATTCGCGTGCCATCCAGCTAGCCCGATTAAAAGGGCCCAAATCATTTTTTTCATTTTTATATACGTCTTCGGAAGTCGATGAAAACGGACGATAACGAGGCAGGCCTCAAGATCAAATCATTTTAAAAAATGCAATGGGACGCTGTTGAAATCGGAAAAAGATGATTCCACCGCCGCGTGAAAATGTTAGTTCTCGCAGATGCGAATTTTATCCGGCATCCAGCCATCCGGCACACTGCATCTCGGCAACTATTTTGGAATGATGAAGCCCGCGATCGAGTTGCAGGAAAAAGGCGAGGCCTACTATTTTATTGCCGACTTCCATGCGCTTACCACTGTTCATGATGGCAGCGCCCTGCGGGCCAACGTGCGCGAGTTGGCCATCGACTTTCTGGCTTGCGGGCTGAACCCCGAAAAAGCCGTCTTTTTTCGCCAGTCGGACGTTCCTGCCGTTACCGAGTTGTCTTGGATTTTGAGCACGGTGACTCCGATGGGATTGCTCGAGCGGTGCCACTCCTTTAAGGACAAAACGGCGAGGGGTCTTGCCGCCACGCACGGACTCTTTGCCTACCCTGTTTTGATGGCTGCGGACATTCTGATATACGATAGCGATCTGGTGCCGGTCGGTCGGGATCAAAAGCAGCACCTCGAAGTGACCCGCGATATCGCCGTTAAGATCAATGAGACCTACGGATCTATCTTTAAACTTCCGGAGCCCAGCATTCGCGAGGATACCGCTGTCGTTCCCGGTTTGGATGGGGCCAAGATGAGCAAAAGCTACGGAAATACGATCGAGATATTTGCTCCCGAAAATGCGCTCAAAAAGAAGATCATGGGCATCAAAACCGACAGCACCCCGGTAGAGTCACCGAAATCCATCGAAAATTCGTCCATTCTGGGACTCTATAAATTGGTCGCCAGTGAGAGTGATTACCAAACGATGGAGGGTGAGTTTCTGCGCGGTGGAACGGGATATGGGGACTTTAAAAAAAGGCTGTTTGGTGCGGTCTGGGATTATTTTGCGCCATTCCGAATTCGCAGGGAGGAAATCCTCCGTGATCCCGCCTACGTCGATCGCGTGCTGGCCGAGGGGGCTGAAAAAGCGCGCGGTGTATCGGATGGCGTCATGCACCGCGTTCGTGCCGCAGTCGGTCTCGGGTAGTTGGACGAGTAATTCCTGCAGATGGACAAAGCGCCCCACCGTCGCTAGGTTGCGAGTGTGATCTATCGCGGGCAAAAAATTCAACTCACCGCAGTCAAAGTTCTGATTGCGATAAACGTTCTCGTTTTCATTTTCGGTTCCTTTCCCGCTGGGGACAATAGTAGTTCGGTTGACGGGATTCTTGGTCTGAGCTCGGGAGGGATATCCAAGGGGGCGCTTTGGCAGGTGGTAACATACCAGTTTGTGCATGGGGGAATCTTGCATTTGATGGTGAACATGGCTGGGCTTTGGTTCACGGGGCCTGTCTTGGAGAGGCTGATGGGGGTTGGCCGCTTTGTGACTTTCTACCTCATTGCCGGTGCGGTGGGCGGCCTACTGCATATGTTTATTTCCCCCGGATCAATCTTGGTTGGGGCATCAGGTTCGATTTGCGGGTTGGTAGCCGCTTTTTCAGCGCTTTTCCCGCGAATGCCCATTACGGCGCTCCTGTTTTTCGTGATTCCGGTTCGGATGGAAGCGAGGTGGCTTGGATTCAGCATCGTCATCGTATCGCTTGTCCTCCTAGTCACTGGGCTTTTTGGAAATATCGGCAATGCAGCGCACTTGGGTGGAGCGCTTGCCGGTTATGCGTGGGTGCGGTTTTTCACACCGCGATTCCGTGTCCTGAGCTGAGTCCTATCGTGACCAGCTAGGCTCGGATACCTTGCCCAGACCGCTTGCCACGGGCGTTTTGCGCCCTTTGATTGTATCCATCAAAACAATGGCGGATCCATCGCTGTAAATAAGATGGCGGGAGTCCGCTCCCCAGCTAGGATCCTGACCCTGATCGAGGATGCGTGTCGCACCGGTGGCCAGTTCCACAACCGCAATGGAAAATCCACCTTGTCGCACAGTGAAGGCGATTTTTTTGCCGTCCGGCGACCAGCTGGGCTCCGTGCAATAATTGAAGCCGGTGGAAATCCGGCGTGGGGCACCGCCGGCAACACTGATGCGGTAAAGTTGAGGGCCGCCCGAATCGTCCGACGAATAAACGATCTCAGAGCCATCAGGTGACCAGCTTGGGGAGGATTCCACCCCTCGGGAGCGAGTCAACCGCCGCGCGCCACTGCCATTCGCGGAGGCAATGTAAAGTTCGGGATTCCCGTCGCGGCTCAGCGTGCAAGCGACTCGGCTGCCATCCGGCGAGAACGAGGCGCCGGAATTCGTGCCGGGATACTTGAGGATTGGGGTACGGGCGCCAGATTGGAGATCGATGAGGTAGATGTCAGCATAACCGCTCTGGTAGCCAGTGTAGGCGAGGCGGGATTTGTCTGGAGATAGGGCAGGAGCGACACTGATGGCACGTTCTTGTGTGATTTGACGCTGGTTGGCGCCATCGTAGTCGGAGATGTAAATTTCTTTGGATCCGGTCCGGTTGCTCACAAACGCGAACTTGGATGCGGCGATGCCGTTTTGGCCGGTGAGGGTTTCCACGATATCGTCGGAGAACTTGTGAGCAGCTGACCGGGTATCACCAGAGTAGGTTTTTTGGAGCACCACGCCGCCGCGGTTGTCGGTGACAATACCTTGTAGAGAGCCGCCGCCAGAGGCTCCAGCGACAGAAAAACTCGCTCGCTCCGGGATGCCGATGGAGAAGAGGCCGGATAGGTCAAGGTCGTTGGCGACCACTTTGCCCGCGATGGCCGCATCCGAGCCGCTAAAGGGTTTGATGGCTACGCTGATGGCGTCGCTTTTTTTGACAGTGATCGTGGCTTCCTGTGCATTCAGGAGAGTGGGTAGAAGAAGAGCGCTGAGCAAAAGCGCGGAAAGTCGGGATGTGGAAGTGAGGATCATGATTTTTTGTGGCAAAGTGTGGTGTGTTTGACAAGTCAGGAACGGAAGCGGCGACCGAGCGGGAAGCTGCCGAGATGGGTGAGTGAATGGGCCTGCCCGCCGGCAAGTTCGATGGATCGAGCGACGCCTGGATCGCTTGAGGATCCTTCGACTTCGACATAAAAAACGTAGGTTTGGGGCTGTCCCGGCACGGGACGGGAAACGATGCGGGTCAGGCTGACCTTTTGACGGGAAAAAGGCCCCAGAAAACGATGCAGGCTACCGCAGGTGTTTTTTAATGCGGCGACGAAAGCCGTTCGATTTGACGAGGCCTTGAGGATCGGTTTTTTCGAGATCGTAAAAAAGTTGGTCACATTGACTTCGTCCGCTCCAGAGGGAAACTCCAGCACGTCGAGGTGATAAATCTCCGCTGCTCCCGGCGAGGCTAGAGCCGCGCTGTGAGGCTTCGAGGCCGCCAACTCGGAGGCTATGGCAGTGCTTTGCACCGGCACCAACGTGGCCTTCGGGTGGCGGGATTTCAACCAGTCGCCATGGTGTTTGATCTGGGTGAAATGGGAGTAAACCGTTTTCACTTTCGATCCCGCGCGCCCGAGCAGGGCGATGCGGATATTCAGCGATAATTCCTCATGGATAAAAATCGAACTGGCATGGCGGATGAGGAGGTCGATCGTATCAGGTACCGTGCCGCCGGAGGAATTCTCCACTGGCACAAGACCCATAGGCGCCGCCCCGGAAAGAACGGAATCGAATATGGCGTCAATCGTTGGGCAGGGCAAAAGATCGGACTTCTTGCCAAAACGCTGCCTCGCAAGAATTCCGGAAAATGTGCCCTCGGGGCCAAGATAGGCGACTTTGCTCATGTTCGTATCAACCCATACCAAACTTTCCTTCGCGCGCAAACCTGCATGTTGCTTCGCGCAAATTTGAAAAAAAGACTTTTGCGCGCGGCGGGGGTGGCATTAGCTGGCGATATGAGTTTCGTCTACGGCATTTCCACGGCGGGGAATCCCCACGAATGTGCCGCAGACAAGCCCTCCAAGCCAAGTTGGCGAAAATAATCCATGAATAAGAATTGCGCAATCTACCCCGGCAGCTTCGATCCCGTTCATCTCGGGCACATCGATATTATTACTCGTTCGGCAAAGATTTTTTCGTCCGTGATCATCGCTGTCGCGGCGAGCAAGTCGAAGTCCCCGATGTTCAGTGTGGAAAGCCGCATCGCCATGCTTCGCGAGAGCCTTGAGGGCCATCCCGGCATCGAGATCATTGCCCTCGATGGACTGCTGGTCGATTTTGCGCGTCAGCACAATGTTTTCACCATCATTCGTGGACTTCGAGCCGTTTCGGACTTTGAGTTCGAATTCCAGATGGCCTTGATGAACCGCAAACTTGAGCCGCGTCTGGAAACGGTCTTTCTGACATCGAAGGAGGATTACACCTACATCAGTTCCCGTATTATCAAGGAGGTGGGGACCATGGGTGGGGATGTGAGTCATTTCGTTCCGGCGCCCGTTTTGGAATCGCTACTCAAAGCCGTTCCCAAGATTTCGAAGTAAATCTCGGTTCGTGGTCGGTGCGGCAATTCCGGACAAAACTAAAAATGTGACTCCGCAGTTGCCATGGCACGCGAAGCTTGTTAGAACCACCCACACCTTTATGGCATACATCGTCAAACGTCCGCGCCTCACTTTAGCTGAGAGGATTTATCTGCCCACGATTCTGGCTGGTCTGATGATTACGCTGAGGCACATTTTGAGCGGTTTATTCGGCAAGACGCGAGTGACCATGCAATACCCCGAGCAGAAATGGGACGCCCAATTGCCGGAATGGTATCGCGGCGCGCCTACGCTAGTGACCGATGAGTGGGGACGTGATCGTTGCGTAGCCTGTCAGTTGTGTGAGTTCATCTGCCCACCGCGTGCCATCACCATCAAGCCGATGGAAATCCCGGCAGAGGACAAGTGGAGCAAAGTCGAAAAACGCCCAGAGGCTTTCGA